>NZ_PSWH01000019.1:0-43530 GCF_002932105.1 Rathayibacter sp. AY1C1
GGGTGGTCGGCGGGCAGGGTGGAGCGGGTGGAGCGAGGGGGCACAGAGAGGTCTCACGGGTCGGCGGCTCGGCGGGGGACCGGGCTCGGGAGCAGGGGAAGCGGCTATGTCACCAGGCGGGGGTGGGAGATCCGTCAGACGGGCCTCCGAAAGCGCTCCGAATAACAGTACGGTAACGAGCGGCGCGTGTCACGCCCGATCGTGTCCGTCTGTGATCGCTAGACCGCCTAGGAAGACGTCCCCGGCGCGTACTCGGGCGCATCCGGAAGGCCGAAGACGCGCTCGAGCGTCTCGATGCCGGAGTCGTGCAGGTACCCGGAGAGCTGGGTCCCGACGTACCGCAGGTGGTACGGCTCCGACTCGTACCCCGTGATCGGAGTGGTGTCGGGCTTGTAGCGCACGAGGAAGCCGAAGCGGTGGGCGTTGGCGCCGACCCACTGCCCCTCCGGAGTGTCGCCCCAGCAGATCTCGAGCGCGCACGCGCCCAACGCTCCCACCACGTCGACCGCCCAGCCGGTCTGGTGCTCGCTGTGCCCCGGGCGCGCACTCGTCGCATCCGCTCCCGCCTGTCCGCGCGAGGACACCCAGCCCGCGTAGACGCTGACCTGGGTGTCGTAGGAGCGGTAGGCGCTCTGCACGGCCAGTGAGAGGCCGGCCTCGGAGCGGGCGGCGGCGAAGAGCGGGACGAGGGCGTCCGCGGTCGCCTGGCGCATCGGCTGCCGGTTGACGTAGGGCACGTCGGGGAAGGTCAGGTCGGCGGGGACGTAGTCGACCGGCGCGAGCGTCCGCAGCTTGTTGACGACGACCCAGGTGCTCGCCGGGTCGTCGACGGACTGCGCGGTGAGGTCGATCCCGGGGGCGGTGGGAGTGGGTGTGGGAGTCGGAGTGGCGGTCGGCTCCGCTGTGGGCGCCGAAGTGGTCGCGGCCGCGGAGGGCGACGGAGCGGGCGGCGCCGTCGAGGGGGTCGGCGAGGGCGCCGGCGCTCCGTTCCCGATGGCGGCTCCGACCCCCAGCGCGGTCAGGCCCGCCGCGGCGGCCACACCCCCGATGACCAGGGCTCGGCGGCGGACGGGGCGCCCATCGGTCGGCTCGTTCTCGTTCGACGTCATCCTCCGAGCCTAGACAGACCCGTTCCTGCGCATCTGCTGAAGCACCGGCGATCGGTTCTGTCCACCCGTGCCCCTCCACGCGGGTCGCGCATATCCTCTAAGGATTCACATAAGCAGACCCCCTAGCTTGAGTGACAGCCACGACTCCGTGTGCGACCGCCCCCTCGGCCGCACGGCCCCCCACGGAGCCGTCGATGGAAGGACCCCATGCTCCGACCCCTCACCGCACCCTCCGTCCCTCTCGCCGCCCTCGCTCGGACGCTCGAGATCGGCGACGAGGGCGGCCTGACGGCCGAGATCAGCGGAGTGACGCTGATCGCCTCCGACGTCGAGCCCGGCGACCTCTTCGTCGCCCTGCCCGGGGTCAACCGCCACGGGGCCGAGTTCGTCGAGCAGGCCGTGGCCCGCGGCGCCTCCGCCGTGCTGACCGACACCGCGGGCGCCGATGCCGCGCGCGCGACGGGTCTGCCCGTCCTCGTGGTCGACGACCCCCGCTCCCGCCTGGGCGCCGTCGCCGCCGCCGTCTACGGGACGGCCGAGCGCTCCCCCGTGCTGCTCGGCGTGACCGGCACCAACGGCAAGACGTCGACCGTCCACATGCTCGAGGGGATCCTCCGCCAGCTCGGCGTCGTGCCCGGCCTCAGCTCGACCGCTGAGCGTCACATCGGCGACACCTCGGTGACCAGCGGCCTGACCACCCCGGAGGCGACGGAGCTGCACGCGCTCGTCGCCCGCATGGAGGAGGAGGGCGTCGGCGCGGCCGCGATCGAGGTCAGCGCCCAGGCGCTCACCCGCCACCGCGTCGACGGCGTGGTCTTCGACGTCGCCGGCTTCACGAACCTCAGCCACGACCACCTCGACGACTACGGCGACATGGACACCTACTTCGGCGAGAAGGCCCAGCTGTTCCAGCCCGATCGCGCGCGCCGGGCCGTCGTCTCGCTCGACTCCCCCGCGGGCGCGCGCCTCGTCGAGGTCGCCGGCGTGCCGGTCACCACGATCACCTCCCTCCCGGGCGTCGACGCCGACTGGACCGTGACGGTGCTCGAGCAGGAGTTCGGCCGCACCCGCTTCCGGGTCGGCAACCGCGAGGGCCGTGCCATCACGACCTCCGTCCCGATCATCGGCACCCACATGGCCGCCAACGCCGGACTGGCGATCGTGATGCTGATCGAGTCCGGTCGGCCGATCGGCGAGATCCGCGCCGCGCTGCACCGCGACGGCGGAGTGGACGCCTCCCTCCCCGGCCGCACCGAGCGCGTCTCCGGCGACCGCGGCCCCACGGTGTACGTCGACTTCGGACACAGCGCCGACGCCTTCGCCCGCACCTTGGAGGCCGTCCGCGAGGTCACTCCCGGCCGCGTGGTCATGGTGTTCGGCGCCGACGGCGACCGGGACGCGCTCAAGCGCCCGGCCATGGCCGGAGCCGCCGTCCTGGGCAGCGACGTGCTGTTCGTCACCGACCACCACCCGCGCTTCGAGGACCCGGCCTCGATCCGGCGCACCCTCGTCGACGCCGCCCGCGCCGCCCGTCCGGACGCCGAGATCCACGAGGTCGACGACCCCAAGCGCGCCATCCGCGTCGCCGTCTCCCTGGCGCACGAGGGCGACGCCATCCTCTGGGCCGGTCCTGGGCACCAGAACTACCGCGACATCCTCGGCGTGCGCACGCCGTACTCTGCCCGAGCCGAGGCCCGCGCAGCGCTCCGTGAGGCCGGCTGGGCGGACGAGGCGGTCCCCGCTCCGGCCTGATGCACGGCCCCGGCACGGCGGCCCTGAGATCCCGTTCAGGCTCGCCGGACGCTCTGTCGCGCTCTCCGCACGCGGTGTAACTTTGCGCAGCACGCAACGTTTGCGGCGGATCGCCGTGCCTGGACGCGTCCGCCAGACAAGGGGACCACCGTGGCCGACTCCGCCTCCGCTCCATCCGCTCCGACCTCGACGCCGTCCGGCGCCGTGATGTCGCACCGGCAGATCCTGTTCGTCATCTTCGGCCTGATGGCGGGGATGTTCCTCTCCTCGCTCGACCAGACCATCGTCGGCACCTCGATGCGCACCATCGCGGACGACCTCGACGGCCTCTCGCAGCAGGCGTGGGTGACCACCGCCTACCTGATCGTCTCGACGATCGCGACGCCGATCTACGGCAAGCTCTCCGACATCTTCGGACGCCGCCCGCTCTACCTGATCGCGATCGTGCTGTTCCTGATCGGCTCGACGCTCGCCGGCTTCTCGACCTCGATGCTCGGCCTCGCGGGCTTCCGCGCCGTGCAGGGCCTCGGCGCCGGCGGACTCATGTCGCTCGCGCTCACGGTGATGGGCGACATCCTGCCCCCGCGCGAGCGCGCCAAGTACCAGGGCTACTTCCTGGCCGTCTTCGGGATCTCCAGCGTCGTCGGACCGCTCATCGGCGGCCTGCTCGCCGGCACCCCCGAGATCCTCTTCATCACCGGCTGGCGCTGGGTCTTCCTGATCAACCTCCCGATCGGCGCCGTCGCGCTCTTCATCGTCGTGCGGTTCCTCCACCTGCCCAAGCCCGCCGGCAAGCGCTCGGTGCGGATCGACTGGTGGGGCGCCTCCCTCGTCGTCATCGCCGCGGGACCGCTGCTGCTGATCGCCGAGCAGGGCCGCGAGTGGGGCTGGGGCTCGCCGATCGCGTGGGTCTGCTACATCGTCGGCGCGCTGGGCATCATCGGCTTCATCGCGGCCGAGCGGATGATGGGCGACGACGCGCTCATCCCCCTCAAGCTCTTCCGCTCGCCGACCTTCTCGATGGCGACCGTGCTGGGCGTCCTCGTCGGCTTCGGCATGTTCGGCGGCATGATGGCGATCCCGCTGTACCTGCAGCTGGTGAACGGCGCCACGCCGACCGAGTCCGGCTTCCTGATGCTGCCGATGATCCTCGGCCTGATGATCGCCTCGATCGTCTCGGGTCAGATCATCTCGCGCACGGGCCGCTACCGCGCCTTCCCGATCGTCGGCACGTTCCTGATGTCGGCCGCGTTCTTCTACTTCACCTTCGTGACGATCGACAAGCCGGTGATCTTCATGATGGGCGGGATGCTGATGCTGGGCCTCGGGCTCGGGCAGATGATGCAGACCCTCACCCTGGCCTCGCAGAACTCGGTCGACGTGGCGAACATGGGAGTCGCTACCAGCGCCTCCACGTTCTTCCGCCAGATCGGCGGCACCCTGGGCACCGCCGTGATCTTCTCGGTGCTGTTCAGCCGGATCCCCGACACCATCGCCGCGGCCTTCAAGAACCCGGCGCTCGCGGCGGATCTGCAGCGGGCCGCCACCGACCCCGCCGTCGCCGCGGACCCGGCCAACGCCGGGATCCTGAAGCTGCTGCAGTCGCAGGACACCGCCGCGATCGGCTCCGCGCTCGACGGGGACACGTCGTTCCTGAACACCGCGGACCGCGCCCTGTCGGCCCCGTTCCTGACCGGGTTCAACGACGCGACCGTGACCGTGTTCCAGGTCGCGCTGGGCGTGGTCCTGCTGGCCTTCGTGCTCTCGTGGTTCCTCAAGACCCCGCCGCTGCGCGCGAAGTCGGCCATGCAGGAGGCGCACGACCTCGCGGCCGAGGACAGCGCGGAGGAGCTGCGCCGCACGGACCCGCAGCTGGCCGCGCGCGCCGGGGCCGACCTGGCCGCGGGCAGCATCGAGCCGGACGTCCGGACGGACTCGATCCGCACCGCTCCTCCACGCGACGGGCACGGCGCCCACCGAGCCTGATCGGGAAGCGCCGACGGACCGCGTCCTGCGCTCCGCTCCTCCCCTCCGAGGCGCCGCCTCCGCCGTCCGGACACCGCCCTCACCGCGGTGTCCGGACGGGGAGGCGGCGCCTCGCGGTCGTCCGGGGCGCGATGTCCCGCGTTCCGGAGCGAGAGAGCGCTCCACCGAGGCTCTAGGATGGTCGGACCGCTGCCGAAGGAGTCCGCAATGAGCGCCGCCCCCACCCCCTCCCCCGCGACCCCGAGCCTCTCGGAGCAGATCGCCCGCGCCGACCGGCTCGCCGTCCGCGACTGGCCCGCCGGCTTCCTCTGGGGATCCGCGACCGCTGCCGCCCAGATCGAGGGCGCCGGCCACGAGGGCGGCAAGGAGGACAGCATCTGGGACGCGTTCTCCCGCGTCCCCGGAGCGGTCGCGAAGGGCGACACCCCCGAGGTCGCGGTGGACCACTACCACCGGATGCCGGCGGACGTGCGGCTGATGAAGGAGCTGGGGCTCGGCTCCTACCGCTTCTCGGTCAGCTGGGCGCGCGTGAAGCCGGGCGACCGCGCCGTGAACCCCGAGGGCCTCGACTTCTACTCCCGCCTGGTCGACGAGCTGCTCGGCGCCGGCGTGCTGCCGTGGCTCACCCTCTACCACTGGGACCTCCCGCAGGCCGTCGAGGAGACCGGCGGCTGGGCGAACCGCGACACCGCCGAGCGCTTCCGGGACTACGCCGAGGCCGTCTACGAGAGCCTCGGCGACCGGGTGCAGCACTGGACGACGTTCAACGAGCCGTTCTGCTCGACCCTGCTCTCCTACGGGGCGGGCGTGCACGCCCCCGGCGTGATCTCGCAGCAGAAGGCCCTCGCCGCCGTGCACCACACGCACCTCGCCCACGGGCTGGCCGTCTCGACGCTCCGGCAGCTCGGAGCGCAGAACCTGGGCATCACGCTCAACCTCTCGAACGCCGTCCCCGACGACCCCGAGGACGAGGCCGACCTCGACGCCGCACGCCGCTTCGACGCCCTCCAGAACCGGATCTTCCTCGACCCGCTGCTGCGCGGCGAGTACCCCGAGGACCTGCTCGAGGACGTCGCCGGGCTCGGGCTCGACGAGCTGATCGTCGACGGCGACCTCGATCTCATCTCGCTCCCGCTCGACTTCCTCGGCGTGAACCACTACCACGACGACAACGTCTCGGCGCATCCGCTGCCGGCCGGAGCCGACGACTTCGCCCAGGCGACCGACCGCGAGGTCGGCTCCCCCTGGGTCGGCTCCGAGTTCATCACCTTCCCGTCGCGAGGGCTGCCGCGCACCGCGATGGACTGGGAGGTGAACCCCGACGGGCTGCGCTACCTGCTGACCCGCCTGGGCCTGGAGTACGAGAACCTCCCTCCGCTCTACGTGACCGAGAACGGCGCCGCCTACGACGACGTCGTCGAGGACGGCCGCGTGCACGACGCGGACCGCACGCAGTACGTGCTCGACCACGTCGAGAAGGTCGCCGACGCGATCGACCAGGGCGCCGACGTCCGCGGCTACTTCGTGTGGTCCCTCCTCGACAACTACGAGTGGGCCTGGGGCTACGAGAAGCGCTTCGGCGTCGTGCGCGTCGACTACGGCACGCAGGAGCGGATCGTGAAGGACTCGGGCCTGGTCTACTCCCGACTGCTCGGCGGCAGCGCCGCGGCGATCCTGGACTGACCCGTGAGCGAGCCGACGGGCGTCCGCGGCGGGGGCCGCTCCCCCACCCTCGAGATGGTCGCGGCGCGGGCCGGAGTCTCGCGCGCGACGGTCTCGCGGGTGGTCAACGGCGCCCCGCAGGTGGCGGCCGAGATCGTGGCCGCCGTCGAGAAGGCGATCGGCGAGCTCGACTACGTGCCCAATCACGCGGCGCGGATGCTCGCCTCGCGGCGCACGCAGTCGATCGCGCTGATCGTGCCGGAGTCGACCGCGCGCGTCTTCGCGGACCCGTTCTTCGCCTCGATCGTGCAGGGCGCCGCGATGCGCCTGGCCGACACGGACTACACGCTCTCGATGCTGATCGCGTCCGAGACGGACGGCGAGAAGACGCGGCGGTACCTGCTCGGCGGCAACGTCGACGGCGCGCTCGTGGTCTCGCACCACTCGGGCGACCACTCCTACGCGGCGCTCTCGGGCACGCTGCCGATCGTCTTCGGCGGCCGACCGCTCTCGCCCGACGAGCGCGGCTCCTACTTCGTCGACGTGGACAACACGGAAGGTGCCGCCGTCGCCACCGCGCACCTGATCGAGCGCGGCCGGCGCCGGATCGCGACCATCGCGGGCCCCGCCGACATGCCGCCGGGCGTCGACCGCCTGATCGGCTGGCGCGGCGCGCTCACCGACGCCGGCCTCGCCGACGACCTCGTCGAGTGGGGAGACTTCTCGCCGGCGAGCGGCACCGAGGCGATGCGCCGCCTCCTCGCCCGCGACCCCGACCTGGACGGCGTCTTCGCCGCGAACGACCAGATGGCGGTCGGCGCCTACGCCGCCCTCCGCGAGGCCGGCCGCCGGATCCCCGAGGACGTGTCCGTCGTGGGCTTCGACGACGATCTCTTCGCGCGGAACGCCGTCCCCGCGCTGACCACCGTTCGCCAGCTCCCCGACGAGCTCGGCGCCCGCATGGTGGAGCTGCTGACCGCCCGCATCGAGGGGCTCCCCGTGGAGCACCGCACGCTGATGCCGACGTCGCTGGTCGTCCGCGCCAGCAGCTGACCCCGGCCCGCGACTGTCCAGGAGTCGTCGCAGTCGACGCCGAGTGCGACTACTCCTGCGTAGTCGGAGGGCTCCGCGTGCTCGATCGGATGCGGACCGGCGGGCGGATCCGGACGGTGGGGCGGACGCGGGCGGCGGGGCGGGGATGGACGAGCGGGTCGATCCGTCGACGGGGTGCGTCACGGTCGCCAGCCGTGGGCGACGAGAGCGGCACGGAGCTCGGCGATCGTGCGCGCCCTGCCCCGGGTCAGACCCTCCGCGCGGACGACCACGACGATCCAGCCCGCGAGGTGCAGGGCCAGGAGCCGTTCACGATCGCGTGAGAACTGCGCGTCGTCCGTCCGGTGCTGGCCGCCGTCGTACTCCGCCACCACCTTCCACCGTTCGAAGACCAGATCGCCGACCGCGAGCAGTCGGCCGCCGATCCTGATCTCGGCGTTCACGTCGGGCGCGGGCAGTCCCGCCTCCTCGACGAGAGCGCGGAGCCAGGTCTCCCTCCGCGAGGCGGCTCCGGTCGATGCCAGCCGCAGAGCCTCAGCCAGGCCGCGTCGGCCCCGGCCCCGATGGGAGGCCAGGCGGTCCTGCAGCTCGTGAAGCCGGACATGGGGACGCGGATCGTCCCGGCGCGGGTAGCGCGGCTCGAACAGGAGGTGGTCCGTCGCCGCGAGGAGATCGCGGGCGGACAGCAGTGGCGCGAGCGCGATCCACGTCGACACCGCTCCCGTCACCGGCAGGCCGTGCCGCTCGACCCTGTCCGTCTCCGTGAGGGTGTGGCCGATCACACCCCGGGTCCTGGGGGGCCGGTGCGGCGTCGTCGCCGACACGTGGATCGGATCGTCCTCGCCGGGTCGCGCCGGGAGCGGCACTCCCCAGGCTTCGGCCGCGGTCAGGTGGGAGAAGAGCTGCCAGGGCCGCAGCCGCGGCAGATAGGCGACGGCTCGTTCCAGGTGCGTGACGGGCGCCACCCGGGTGCTCACTCCGTGGAAGGGGCTGGCCAGGGCGGGAGTGCGCAGCCGGGCGTCCGTCATCCCGGCGCGGAGTGCCGCTCGCCGGGTGAAGGCTCCGAGGTCGGTGCTGGACATGCCGCGATTCTGGGGGTCCGTGATCCTCGTCCGTCTCCCGCGATCCGCATTCTGTGGACGAACCCCTGATCCCGCACCTGGGGAGGCGCGCCTCCCACCACGACTGTCCAGGAGTTGTCGCAGTCGGCGTCGAGTGCGACAACTCCTGGACAGTCGGAGCGATCGATGTCGAGTGCGACACCTTCTGGACAGTGGGAGCGACCGACCTCGACACGTCTGAGGAGTCGAGAGGGCCCGCGTCAGAGGAAGAGCGGCGCCGGGTCGAGGGCGGCGAAGCGTCGGCGCATGACGGCGACCGCGTCGGCGTGCTCGTCGACGAGGACGAAGCGGCGGCCGAGAGCGTGCGCGACGGCGCCGGTCGTGCCGGAACCGGCGAAGAAGTCGAGGACGGCGTCGCCCTCGCGGCTGGACGCCTGCACGATGCGGCGGAGGATCCCCTCCGGCTTCTGCGTCGGGTACCCGGTCTTCTCGCGGCCTGTCGGCGAGACGATCGTGTGCCACCACACGTCGGTCGGCCGCTTGCCGCGCTCGGCCTTCTCGGGGGTCACCAGGCCCGGGGCCATGTACGGCTCGCGGTCCACGGCGGCGGAGTCGAAGTGGTAGCCGCGCGGGTCCTTCACATAGACGAGGATCGTGTCGTGCTTGGTCGGCCAGCGGCGCGTGGCCTTCGCTCCGTAGTCGTAGGCCCAGATGATCTCGTTGAGGAAGCACTCGCGGCCGAAGAGCGCGTCGAGCAGCACCTTCGCGTAGTGCGCCTCGCGGTAGTCGAGGTGGAGGTAGAGGGTGCCGTCGTCGGCGAGGAGCCGCCACGCCTCGGCCAGACGCGGCTCGAGGAACGACCAGTAGTCGTCGAAGCGGTCGTCGTAGCGGAGCAGGTCGCCGCGGATCCGCTCGTAGCTGCGCCCCTTGAAGCCGGCGATCGTGCCTGTGGTGGAGCGCACCGAGGTGGTCGAGGTGCGCACCTGCGCCCGGCCCGTGTTGAACGGCGGGTCGAGGTAGACGACGGTGAAAGCGCCGTCGGCCAGCTGCGGCAGGACCTCGAGGTTGTCGGCGTGGAACACCGCGCTCCGCGACTCCGGGACGCCGTCCGCGATCTGGATCGTCCTGGGCACCCGGCAATTGTGCCAGTGCGCGCGAGCCCGGCGACACGCTCCGCGCCTCGCGCCCGGGCTCGACGGATGCCGGGGAGGCTCCGGCGTAGAGTGGCGCGATGATCTCCGAGGTGCGCCACGACGAGGACTCGTCCCGCTACACGCTCTGGCTCGACGGCGAGACCGTCGGAGTCGCGGACTACGCCGTCCGCGGCCGCGACGTGGTCTTCCTCCACACCGAGATCGCGCCCGAGCACCGCCACGATGGCCTCGGCGAGACCCTCGTCGAGGCGGCCCTCGACGACGCGCACGAGCGCTTCGGCGGGCGCATCGTCCCGGCCTGCCCGTTCGTCGCCGAGTTCATCGCCGAGCACCCGGACTACCAGGAGCTCCTCGCGAGCTGAGGGGCGCCCGCCGGACCGGTCCGCCGCGTTCCGCTCCGGGTCCACGCGCCGGCGACCGCCGCCCCGGACCCGCCGGTCAGGGGACGCGCCGCAGCCACTCCGGAGTCGAGTACTTCGTCCGCACCAGCTCCTCCGCCGCCGCGTACTCCTCCTCGGTCAGCGTCCCCGCCTCGCCGCCGTGCAGCTGCACGAAGGTCGCCTTCATCCGCTCGATGATCTCGGCGCGGCTGAGCCCGGTCTGGCTGCGAAGCGGGTCGACGCGCTTCACGGCGGAGGCGATGCCCTTGTCCGAGAGCTTCTCGCGGCCGATCCGCAGCACCTGCACCATCTTCTCGGCGTCGATGTCGTAGCTCATGGTCACGTGATGGAGGACGGCGCCGGAGCCCAGGCGCTTCTGCGCGGCGCCGCCGATCTTGCCCGAGGGCGAGGTGATGTCGTTGAGCGGCTGGTAGACCGCGTCGATCCCGAGCGACTGCAGCGCGCTGACGGCCCACTCGTCGAGGAAGGCGTAGGAGTCGGCGAAGGTCAGCCCCTGGACGAGGTCGCCGGGGACGTAGAGCGAGTACGTGACGACGCTGCCCGCCTCCATGAACATCGCGCCGCCGCCCGAGATGCGGCGGACCACGTCGACGCCGTACTTCGCCGCGTTGTCGAGGTCGACCTCGTTGCGGAGCGACTGGAAGCTGCCGATGACGACGGCGGGCTGGTCCCACTCCCAGATCCGCAGCGTCGGCTCCCGGCGGCCCTCGCCGACCGCGGCGGTCAGCACCTCGTCGAGCGCCAGGTGGGTCGCGGGAGGGACGGCCCGGTCGTGCACGATGCGCCAGTCGTAGTCGCGCCAGCTGGTCGCCTTCTGCAGCGAGCGGCGGATCGCGACCGCGACGGCCTCGGGCGTGAAGCCGAGCAGGACCGCGTCGGCCGGGAGCGCCTGCCGGATGGCGGCGGCGATGGACTTCGCGTCCGTCTCGGCCGGGAGGCCCACGACCGCGCGATCGATGTCGTCGAGGGCCGTGTCGGGCTCGAGGAAGAAGTCGCCCGCCAGGCGGAACCCGGCGAACCTCCCGTCGACCACGTCGAGGTCGACGACCACGAGCTTTCCGCCGGGGACCTTGTACTCGCCATGCATGACGCCAGCCTAGGCGCGAGCCGGGGCGGGGAAGCGCTCGCCCAGCCACTCCACGAGATCGGCCGTGACCTCGGCCCGGTTGAGCTCCTGGAACAGCTCGTGCCGCGCCTCCGGGTACACCCGCACCGAGACGTCCGTGTACCCGGCCCGCCGCCGGTAGGCCTGGGCGAGCGCGCGCACCGACCGCTCGCCGCCGAGGGTGTCGTCGGCGCCCACGACCAGCAGCAGGGGCAGCGGATGCTCGGGCCCGCGCTTCGGGCGGCCGACCAGCCGCAGGGTCTCGACCAGCCCGATCCGCTTCGCGAGCGGCGTGGTGAAGGTGAGGGGGTCGTCGTGGAAACGCTGCCAGACCTCCGGGTCGCGGGAGAGCCACTCGAGGCCGAGACCGCCGGCGACGCGGTGCCGCTTCGCCAGGTCGCCCGCGTTCATGTGCCACGGGAGGCGGTAGGCCGTGCCGCTCAGCACGAGCGCGCCGTAGGCGCCGGAGTGGTGGTCGACGATCCGCTGCGCCATGAGCGACCCCCAGGAGTGGCCGAGCAGCACGATCGGCACTCCCGGGCTCTCCTCCGCGAGCAGCTCCGTCAGCCGGAGGATCGCCGCCTCGGTCGCGCGCAGGCCGCCCGGCCCCAGCAGTCCGAGCCGGGAGGAGTCGCCGCCGTGCTGCTCGAGGCCGGTCCGGCCGTGCCCGCGGTGGTCGTCCGCCGCGACCGCGTACCCGGCGGCGACCAGCGCCTCCGCCAGCTCGACGTAGCGCCCCGAGTGCTCGCCGACCCCGTGGGCCAGCTGCACGATCGCGCGGGGCGAGGGGTGCGGCCACCAGCGGTAGTGGATGACGACGCCGGAGGCGTCCTGGAAGGTCCTGTCGACAGCGGCGCCGGTCATGGTGACCAGTGTGGCGCTCCGGCCGCTGGGCGCGAGGGACGCGCGGAGAACTGAGAAGATACTCACGATCCATCGGCGGGCGCCCTGCTCGCTACGGTGCCTCGCTACCTTTTCCCTTGACGAGCGACCCCCGCGACCGTCCCCCGACCCCCCCCTTCACGAGCGAGGCCAGCCCCTTCATGACCGTATCGCCCCTGATCTGGACCCTGACGATCGTCTTCATCGTCCTGCTCCTGCTCTTCGACTTCTTCTTCCACGTCCGGAAGGCCCACGAGCCCACGCTGAAGGAGTCGTCGATCTGGTCGGCGCTCTACGTCGGTATCGCCGTGCTCTTCGGGCTCGGCGTCCTCGTCTTCGGCGGAGCGACGCCCGGATCGGAGTACTTCGCGGGGTACATCACCGAGAAGGCCCTCTCGGTCGACAACCTGTTCGTCTTCCTCATCATCATGGCGAGCTTCAAGGTGCCCCGCGCCGACCAGCAGAAGGTGCTCCTCTTCGGCATCGTCTTCGCGCTGATCGCCCGCACCGGCTTCATCTTCCTCGGCGCCGCGCTGATCAACTCGTTCGCCTGGGTCTTCTACATCTTCGGCCTGATCCTGCTGCTGACCGCGTTCAACCTGGTCAAGCCGGGCGACGACCACTCCAGCGACAACGTGATGGTGCGCCTGGCCAAGCGGATCTTCAAGACGAGCGACCAGTACGACGGCGACAAGTTCTACACGCACATCGACGGCAAGAAGGTCCTCACGCCGATGATCCTCGTCATGGCGGCGATCGGCGGAACGGACATCCTGTTCGCCCTCGACAGCGTGCCGGCGATCTTCGGCCTCACCAGCGACGTGTACCTCGTCTTCACGGCGACCGCGTTCTCGCTGCTGGGCCTGCGCCAGCTGTACTTCCTCATCGACGGGCTGCTCGACCGCCTCGTCTACCTCAGCATCGGCCTCGCCGCGATCCTCGCCTTCATCGGCGTGAAGCTGATCCTGCACGCGCTCCACGAGAACAACCTGCCGTTCATCAACAACGGCGAGCACGTGGAGGTCTTCGAGATCGGCACCGGACTGTCGCTCTCGGTCATCATCGGCGTCCTCGTGATCACGGTGATCGCCTCCCTCGTCAGCCCCAAGGGCCGCCGCATGGCCGCCGAGGCCGCCGAGCGCCGCCGCGTTGCCGAGGCCGCGGGCGCGGACGTCGACGCGACGCACTGAGTCGTCTCGTGCGCCGCGAGGCGGCGCACCGCAGTCGGCTCTCCTAGGCGGTCGATTTCCCGAGAGCGGGTCCCGACCGCCTAGAACGATCCGCTGACACGCGGGTCGCTCGTTCGACGGGCCGTCTCGTGCGCCGCAGGGCGGCGCACCGCAGTCGGCTCCCACGGGTGGTCGGGTTCCCGAGAGCGGGTCCCGACCGCCTAGGAGGATCCGCTGACACGCGGATCCCCCGTTCGGCTCGACCGAGCACCGCACGCCGGTGCTCCGCAGTCAGCTCCCCTAGGCGCTCAGGTCCCCGAGAGCGGGTCTTGACCGCCGAGAACGTCCCGCCGGCTCGAGCGCGGACTCCGCTCGCGGAGGGTCAGCGGGCGCGGTAGCGGTGCTCCGGGCGGCCGGTGGTGCCGTAGCTGAGGGTCATCTCGACGAGGCCGCGGCCCGCGAGACCCGAGAGGTAGCGCTGGGCGGTGGCGCGCGAGATGCCGGCGCGCTCGGCCACCTCGAGGGCCGACAGCTCGGCGCCCGACTCGGCCAGGCGCGCCAGGACGAGCTGCTCGGTCGCCGAGCGCGAGGGCTGCGCGGCGGTCGCGTCGCCCGAGTGCAGGATGCGCAGGGCCCGCTCCACCGCCTCCTGATCGGCCGCGCGGTCCTCCCGCAGCACGTTCCGGAACCGCACGTACGCGTCGAGGCGCTCGCCGAGCAGGCGCGCCTCGAACGGCTTGATGAGGTACCCGAGCGCCCCCGCGTGCAGGGCGCGCCGCACCGTCGCCCCGTCGGAGGCGGCGCTCACGACGAACGCGTCGGTGTCGAGCTCGCGGAGCAGCGCGATCCCGCTCTGATCCGGCAGGTGCACGTCGAGCAGGAGCAGATCGGGCGCGTGCTCGGCGACGGCCGCCCGCGCCGCGCGCGCCGTGTGCACCGGAGGAAGGGCCGTCAGCCCCTGCCGCGCCTCGACCAGATCCGCGTGCAGCTGCGCGACCCGGAAGTCGTCGTCCACCACCAGCACCGTGCGCTCCCGCGCCGTGTCCGCGCTCATGACCCGTCCCCGTCCTGCTCCGGCGGCAGCACCGCTCCGGGGAGGCGCGCGCACAGCACGGCCCCCGACTCCGCTCCGCCGGCGTCCGCCAGCCAGACCTCGCCGCCGCGGCGGGCGGCCACCTCACGGCACAGCGGCAGGCCGAAGCCCCGACCGTGCACGCGTCCGTCGTCCTCGACGGGGTCGCCCGCGCCGGCCCGGTCGAACAGCGAGTCCGGATCGAGCACTCCGTCGCCGGAGTCGGCGACCGTCACGAAGAGCGCGTCGCCGTCGTCGAGCAGCTCGACCTCGACGAAGCGCACGTCCCGACGCCCCTCGACCGCCGCGCGCACCGCGTTGTCGACCAGGTTCCCGACCACCGTGGCGACGTCCTCCGGCTCGACGACGGTGCCGCGCACCAGCGTCTCCTCACCGAGCGTCAGCAGCACGCCGCGCTCGGCCGCCTCGATCCCCTTCGCGCCGACGAGCGCCTGGAGGTACGGCTCCTGCAGCCGGTCGGCGTGCTGCACCGGGTACTTGAGCGGGCCGCGGGTCAGCACCTCGTCGAGGTAGTCGCGCGCCGACGCGGTCCGCCCCGCATCCAGCAGGCCCGCGACCACGTGCAGGCGGTTGGCGAACTCGTGCCGCTGCACCCGGAGCGCGTTGGTCATCGCGCCGACCGCGTCGAGGCGCCGGCTCAGCGCGGCGAGGTCGGTGCGGTCGCGCAGCACCACCACCACGCCCAGGTCGCGGTCGCCGCGGGTCACCCGGCGGATGTCGACGTAGACGATGCGGGAACGGACGACGAAGCCCTCCTCGCCTCCGGGGCGGGGCGGTTCGACGGAGTCCAGCGCGGCGCCGATCGCATCGGCCAGCGGTACGGGGAGGTCGAGCGCCGCGAGCGGCCGCCCGTGCAGCGCCCGCCCGGTCGGGTCGTCGGAGCCGAGGATCGCGGCGGCCCGCGCATTGCAGACGCCGACGCGCCCGTCGCGGTCGAGCGCGAGCACGCCCTCGTCGACTCCGTCGAGCACGGCGGCCTGGTCCTGCACGAGCGAGGTGAGCTCCTCCGGGGCGAGGCCGAGCGTCAGGCGCAGCAGGCGGCGGCGGATGAAGACGGAGGCGACGGCGGCGAGCACCAGCCCGGCGAGCGCCGCGGCGAGGACGCCGAGCAGCGCGGTCGGCAGGTCGGTGAAGACGCTGGAGCGCGCGAAGCCGATGCTGACCTCCCCGACGACCCGCTGCTCCCCCGCGGCGAAGACCGGGACCTTGGCCCGTGCCGACTCGCCCAGCGTGCCGGTGCCCCACGAGACGCTCTCGCGCCCGGCGAGCGCCTCGTCGGGGCTGGTCGAGACCCGCTCGCCGAGGCGGTCCTCGTCGGGGTGGGCGAGGCGGATGCCCTGATCGTCGGTGATCACGACGAAGAGCGCGCCGGTGCGCTGCTCGACGGCGGCGGCGACGTCCTCGAGCGGTCCGCCGCGCAGCTCCGAGGCGGCGGGCGCGCCGGGCACGGCGGAGGACGCGGCGACCGCGTCCTGCACGTCGGGGTCCTCGGCGACGGTGCGGGCGATGGCGAGCGCCGTCCCCTCCGCCTCGCCGCGCAGCTGCTGGACGCTGAGCGCGGTGACGAGGCCGGCGCAGACCAGCACGGCGGCCGACACCGTGGCGAGCTGCAGGACCAGGACGTGGGTCGCGAAGCGCATCGGAGCCTCCTCGCCGTCGTCGTGCGCAGAATGCGCAGAAGCCACACTATGCGCAGATGTCGCCGTAATGAGCGATACCCCGGCGCCGGACGCGGAGCTGCCTAGGGTTTCCACCATCTCCCGGCCGGCTCTCCCGCCGAGCGCGGGCGGAGGCACTGGACGAAGGAGTCAGCTGTGTTGGTAGTACTCGGTTTCACCATGATCCTGGCCTTCATGGCCCTGATCATGACCAAGCGGCTGACGCCGATGGTCGCCCTGATCGTCGTGCCGACGATCTTCGGCCTCTTCGCGGGCGCCGGCCTCGGCATCGGCGACATGGTCCTCGAGGCGATCGGCAGCCTCGCGCCCACGGCCGCGCTGCTGATGTTCGCGATCATGTACTTCGGGATCATGATCGACGTCGGGCTCTTCGACCCGCTGATCCGCTTCATCGTCCGCGCGCTCGGCGACGACCCGGCGAAGGTCGTGCTCGGCACGGCGCTGCTCGCGGGTGCGGTCTCGCTCGACGGCGACGGCTCGACCACCTTCATCGTCACCACCGCCGCGATGCTCCCGATCTACCTGCGCCTGGGGATGAACCCGGTCGTGCTGACCTGCGTCGCGGGCCTGGCCAACGGCACGCTCAACATCGTCCCCTGGGGTGGACCGACGGTGCGCGCCGCCGCGGCCCTCCAGGTCTCGCCGAGCGAGATCTTCGTGCCGATGCTCCCCTCGCTCGCGGTGGGCCTGGCCGTCACGCTCGTCTTCGCCTGGTTCCTCGGGCTCGGCGAGCGCCGCCGCCTCGGCTCGCTCGCGCTGGCCGAGCCGATGCTCGAGCAGGAGCTCGTCGGCGCCGGCCGCGGCTCCTCCTCCCGCTCGGGCGGCGCCCGCACCGGCGGCCTCGCGGCCCTGACCGGGGGCATCCGCACCGTCGCCCGGGAGCGCTTCTCCTTCCTCCGCGGTCCCCAGGCCCTGCGCGGAGCCCAGGTGGCCGTCGCCGCCCGCGTGCAGGCCGACGACGCCGACACCGCGATGGCCGACACGATGCTCGACCCCGAGCGCGAGACGCTGCGCCCGAAGCTGATCTGGGTGAACCTGGTCCTGACCCTCGCGGTGATGACGCTGCTGGTCGCCGACATCCTGCCGCTGCCCTACGTGTTCATGGTCGGCTCCGCGGTCGCCCTCCTGATCAACTTCCCGAAGATGAAGGACCAGGCGGCCGAGATCGTCAAGCACGCGCCGAGCATCGTGGGCGTCGTGTCGATGGTGCTGGCGGCCGGCGTGCTGATCGGCGTCCTCAACGGCACCGGCATGGTCGACGCCATGGCGGAGTGGGTCGTCGCGGTGATCCCGCCGGCGCTCGGACCGTTCCTCGCCGTGATCACCGGCGTGCTCAGCATCCCGATGACCTTCTTCATGTCGAACGACGCGTTCTACTACGGCATCCTCCCCGTGCTCTCCGAGAGCGCGGCGAACTACGGCATCTCGCCGGTCGAGATGGCGCGCGCCTCCATCACCGGGCAGCCGGTGCACCTCCAGAGCCCGCTGGTCCCGGCGATCCTCCTGCTCGTCTCCCTCGCCGCGGTGAACCTCGGCGACCACCACCGCAAGGTGCTGTGGCGAGCGGTCGTCGTCTCGCTGGTCATGCTCGCCGTCGGCGTGCTGGTCGGCTCGATCCCCTTCGGCTGAGCCAGGCGAAGCCGAGCGCCGGAGCGCGAGCGATCGGAACGAGGACGGGACCGTCTGCCGCGGCAGGGGGTCCCGTCCTCGTTCCGCGGCTCGGTCCCGCAGCCCGCGCTAGCGCAGCAGCGGCGCCAGGTTCTCGGTCCACACGTCGGAGCCGACCTTGAGGATGAGGGCGCCGACCACGACGAGGAACGCGACCCGGATGAAGCGGCTGCCACGAGCGACGGCCATCCGCGAGCCGAGGTACGCGCCCGCCACGTTGGCGGCGCCCATCAGGAGGCCCAGCAGCCAGATCACGTGCCCGCCCGGCACGAAGTAGAGCAGGGCGCCGAGGTTGGTCGCGACGTTGACGATCTTCGCCTTGGCGCTGGCGAGCAGGAAGTCGTAGCCCAGCGCGGTGATCAGGGCGATGATCAGGAAGGTGCCGGTGCCCGGTCCGATCAGGCCGTCGTAGAAGCCGATCAGGAGTCCCAGCACGGCCGCGGTGACGAGGTGGCGCCGGCCCGCGTGCTTGAGCACCGTGACGCTGCCCAGTGCCGGGCGGGCGATCGTCACGACGGCGACCACGATCAGCGCGACGACGATGATCGGCTTGAACACCGCGGCCGGGAGGAGGCCGGCGAGCGTCGCGCCTCCGTAGCTGCCCGCGAGGGCGACTGCCGCCATCGGCAGTGCGGTGCGCAGATCGGGCTTCGCGCGCCGGTAGTAGGTGATCGCGCTGGTGGTCGTGCCGAAGATCGAGGCCAGCTTGTTCGTGGCGAGCGCCTGCACGGGCGAGATCCCCGGCACGAGGAGCAGGGCGGGGAGCTGGAGGAGTCCGCCGCCGCCCACGACCGCGTCGATCCAGCCGGCCGCGAAGGCGGCGAGGATCATCAGCGCGAGGACGGGGAGTCCGAGATCCTCTGTGAAGGTCAGCATCGGTCGGAAGCGTACGCGAGCACCGCGACCCCCTCGACCTCGGTGGCCGGGCCGCCCTAGGGTCGGCGGCATGCGATTCGGACTCTTCATCCCCCAGGGCTGGCGCCACGACCTCGTCGGCGTCCCGGCCGCCGACCAGTGGCGCACCATGAGCGACCTCGCCCGGCACGCCGACGACGGCGCCTGGGAGTCGATCTGGGTCTACGACCACTTCCACACCGTCCCGCAGGTGACGGAGGAGGCGACGCACGAGGCGTGGTCGCTGATGAGCGCGTTCGGCGCCACCACGTCGCGCGTGCGGCTGGGCCAGATGTGCACCTGCATGGGCTACCGGAACCCCGCCTACCTCGCCAAGGTCGCGACGACCGTCGACATCGTCTCGGGCGGGCGGGTCGAGATGGGCATCGGCGGCGGCTGGTACGAGCACGAGTGGCGCGCGTACGGCTACGGCTTCCCGCCGATCGCCGAGCGGCTGGGCCGGCTCGACGAGGGAGTGCAGATCCTGCAGCAGGCCTGGACGACCGGGTCCGCGACCCTCGACGGCCGCTACTACCAGGTGGACGGCGCGCAGAACCGACCGCTGCCCCTGCAGGAGGGCGGCATCCCGCTGTGGGTCGCCGGCGGCGGCGAGAAGGTCACGCTGCGGATCGCGGCCCAGTACGCGCAGTACACGAACTTCGCCGGGACCCCGGAGGCGTTCGACCACAAGAGCTCGGTCCTCCGCGGGCACTGCGAGCGCCTGGGCACCGACTTCTCGGCGATCACCCGGAGCTCGAACTACAACGTCGTGATCGGCGAGACGGAGGCGGAGGTCGAGGCGGCGCTGCAGCGTCTCGAGGAGCGCGTGGTCCCGTACCTCGGCGCGGAGGGAGCGGCGTCCTTCGTCGCCGAGTACCGCAGCCCCGACGCGCTCGCGGTCGGCACTCCCTCGCAGATCGTCGACCGGCTCGCCGGCATGCAGTCGCGCGGGATGGACTACGGCATCCTCTACTTCCCGGACGCCGCCTACGACCGGTCCGGCATCGAGCTGTTCGAGCGCGAGGTGCTGCCGGCGCTCTCCTGAGCGCGGAGCGGCGGGGGCTCCTACGCCTCCCGCCCCCCGCCCGCAAGTCCTTGGGGCGCCCCGGCCCCGCGCCTACGGTCGGAGCATGGACGCACAGGACATCCGCTGGAACGACGAAGCCCGCGACAAGATCCTCGAGGACTCGGACAGGGTCCTCCGCGAGGCGGTGCTCGACCTCGCGACGAGCAAGAAGGGCGAGCCCTGGGAGGACGTGTTCGCGGAGCTGAACGCGCGCCTCAAGGACCGCTTCATCGACTTCGAGCCCGGCCCGGACCTCCGCAAGTACGCCGAGGCCGTCTCCGCCGGGGAGATCGAGACCGGCTCGTGAGCGAGCACGACCGCGACGCCGCGCTCGAGGACGAGATCACCTCGATCCACGCCCTCGGCGAGGGCCGCGTCGGCGAGACTGCCGGCCCGGAGGACGAGGACCACGAGCTCTCGCCCGAGCAGGACGCCCGCATCGAGTCCGAGCTGAAGAGCCGGGGCAGCGAGAGCTGATCCTCTCTGTACGCGGAAGGCCCGCTCCCCCTCGAGGGAGCGGGCCTTCCGCGTGAGTCGCGACTACGCCGAGAGGGGCTCGTAGTCGGTGTAGCCCTCGGCTCCTCCGCCGTAGACCGTCTCCTGGACGACCTCGTTCTCGGGGTGCCCGCCCTGCCAGCGCTCGACCAGGTCGGGGTTGGCGATCGCCGGGCGGCCGACGGCCACGGCGTCGGCGTGGCCCTCGCTGATCAGCTCGGTCGCCTCCTCGCGGCTGGTCGGCGAGCCGAAGCCGCTGTTGGCGATGAAGACGCCGTCGAAGCGCGAGCGGAGGTCCTGGACCAGCTCGCCGGCGGGCTCGGCGTGCAGGACGCTGAGGTAGGCCAGGCCGAGCGGGGCGAGCCCGTCGACGACGGCCTCGTAGGTGGCGCGCACGTCGTCGCCGTCGGTCTCGACGACGTCCTGGATGTTGTGGGCCGGCGAGAGGCGGATGCCGACGCGGCCCGCTCCGACCTCGTCGACGATCGCGCGGGTGACCTCGAGCGGGAACGCGGCGCGCTCGGCCGGGGTCCCGCCGTACTGGTCGGTGCGCACGTTGGAGATGGGCGAGAGGAACTCGTGCAGCAGGTAGCCGTTGGCGCCGTGCACCTCGACTCCGTCGAAGCCGGCGTCGATCGCGCGGCGGGCGGCGGCGACGAACTCGTCGCGGACGGTCGCCAGCTCCTCGGTGGTCAGCGCGTGCGGCACCGGGAAGGGCTTCTTGCCGGAGGGGGTGTGCACCTCTCCGTCGATGGCGACGGCGCTCGGGGCGACGATGCGGTCGGTGCCGGTGATCTCGGTGTGCGAGACGCGGCCCGCGTTCATCAGCTGCATGACGATGCGTCCGCCCGCGGCGTGCACGGCGTCGGCGACGGCGCGCCAGCCCGCGGCCTGCGCGTCGGTCTCGATGCCGGGCTGCCCGGCGTAGCCCTTGGACTCGGCGCTGGGGAAGACGCCCTCGCTGATCAGCAGGCCCATGCTCGCGCGCTGGGCGTAGTACTCGGCGACGATCGCGCCGGGCACGCCCTGCTCGTCGGAGCGCAGTCGCGTCATCGGTGCCAGGACGATGCGGTTGGGGAGGTCGAGGTCGCCGGCGGTGAGGGGGGAGAACGGATCCACGGGATCGCCTTTCTACGGAGCTGTCTCAGGGGGCTGCCCTGAGGGGGGGAGGCACGTGCACCTGCGGCGCACTCCGGGCAGCAACCGCGAGCGGAGCACGGTCATTCCTCCTCCCGGCGTTCTCCCATCCCCCGCGCCCCGGGCACGCGGTCGACGGCCTGCCGCCTCCCGACTCCTGCTCGGACATCCGGGCTGTCTACACTCGGGAGGCGACGACGAAGGAGTGTGCGCGATGCCGGCGAGACCCCACCACCCCGTGAGCTCCCGGCTGCTGCCGGCGCTCGCGGCCCTCCTGATCGCCGCGGTCCTCGCGCTGGTCCCCGCGACCGCGGCGACGGCCGAATCGCCCGTCTCCTTCTCCTCCTCCACCGTCCTCGACTCGGTCGGGGTGCTGAGCTCCGGAGAGACCGCCGAGATCGAGCAGGCCTCGCGGGCCCTCTACGACCAGCACCGCGTGCAGCTGTTCGTCGCCTTCGTCGACTCCTTCACCGATCCGTCCGACCGCGCCGCGTGGGCGGACGAGACCGCGACCCGCAACGGACTGGGCACCGACGACGTCCTCCTGGCCGTCGCGGTCGACGCCCGCCAGTACCAGGTGTCGGTCGCGCAGGGCTTCGCCCTCGACGACGCGCAGGTCTCCTCGCTCCAGTCCGACGACATCGAGCCGAGGCTCGCCGACGGCGACTGGGCCGGAGCCGCGGTGGCCGCCGCCGACGGGATCGGGCAGCGCCTCGACGCGCCCAGCGCCGGCGAGTCCCTCGGCTCGGGGCTGCTGATCGCGCTCGGCGTGCTCGCGGCCCTCGTCGTGGTCGGCCTCGTGGTGCTGCTGCTCGTCCGCCGCGCGCGGAAGCGCCGCGCCCAGGAGGCGGTGGAGGCCTCGATCGACGAACTCGCCACCCGTGCCGGGTCGGCCCTCGTCCACGCCGACGACGCCGTCCGCACCAGCGAGCAGGAGGTCGGCTTCGCGGAGGCGCAATTCGGCGCCGACGCGACCGGCGCGTTCCGCGAGGCGCTCGTCACCGCGAAGCGCCTGCTCGGCGAGGCCTTCACCCTGCAGCAGCGCCTCGACGACGCCGAGCCGGAGACCGATCAGGAGCGCCGCGACGGCTACCAGCGCATCCTCCAGCTCTGCGAAGACGCCGAGCAGACGCTCGACGAGCGCGCGAGTGCGTTCGAGGAGCTGCGGGACCTCGAGAAGAACGCGCCGCAGGTCGCCGCCGCGCTCACGGCCCGCGCCGCCGAGGTCGGCGACCGCCTCCCCTCGGCCCGAGCCCGCCTCGCCGAGCTCGCGTCCCGCTACGCGCCGACCGCGATCGACGACGTGGGCGACGACGCCGACCAGGCCGAGGACCGCCTCCGCTTCACCCGCGACCAGCTCGCCGGCGCCCAGCAGGCGCTGCAGGCCGGCGACTCCGGCCGCGCCGCCGTGCTGCTGCGCGCCGGGCAGCAGGCCGCCGAGCAGGCCTCCGGGCTCGTCGACGCGGTGGCGACGCGCGGCGACGAGCTGCAGAAGGCGGAGGCGTCGCTCGCCGGCCGCATCGCCGAGATCCGCGCCGACGTGGCGCAGGGACGAGCGCTCGCCGCCTCCCAGGACGCGGAGTCCGCCGCCCAGGCGCAGAACGTCGCCGCGGCGGTCGCCTCGACCGAGGCCGCCCTCGACGACGTCGAGCGCGCCGCCTCCGTGCGGCCGAACGACCCGCTCGCCCTGCTCGAGGCGCTCACCGCCGCCGACGCCACGATCGACGCCGCCGTCGGCGGGTTCCGCGACGCGCAGGCCCAGCGCGAGCGCGAGCGGGCCGCCCTCGGCGCCGAGCTCACCTCCGCCCGCAGCCGCGTCTCGGCCGCCGAGGACTTCATCGCGGCCCGCCGCGGCGCGGTCGGCTCGGAGGCGCGCACCCGCGTCGCCGAGGCCGCCCGCTCGGCCGAGTACGCCGAGCGCATCGCCGCCACCGACCCCCGCGAGGCTCTCGCCTCCGCCCAGCGCGCCTCGCAGCTCGCCCAGCAGGCGCTCGAGCGGGCGCGGGCCGACGCCGGCGCCTACTCCGCGCCGAACGCCGTCGGCAGCCCCTACGGAGGCGACACGACCGGCGCGTTCCTCGGCGGGATCCTGGTCGAGTCGCTCCTGGGAGGCGGACGCCACAGCGGCTACCGCTCGGGCGGCTTCGGCGGAGGCGGGTTCAGCGGCGGCTTCGGCGGCGGCGGCTCGTCCCGGCGCTCCGGCGGCGGCGGCTTCGGCGGCGGGCGCAGCAGCGGCGGAGGCGGACGCCGTGGAGGCGGCGGGCGCTTCTGAGCGCCCCCGGGCATCCGCGCACGACCGACGACCATCACCTCCCCCACGACTCCGGCACCACCTCCGACATCCGGCACCACCCACGACGCAAGGAGAGACACCCATGGCTCAGAGACAGTCGATCTTCGGCCGCATCGCGCAGCTCGCGAAGGCCAACATCAACGCACTCCTCGACCAGGCCGAGGACCCGCAGAAGATGCTCGACCAGATGGTCCGCGACTACACCGACAGCATCCGCGACGCCGAGGCGGCGATCGCCACCACGATCGGCAACCTGCGCCTGCTCGAGGACGACTACCGCGAGGACGTGCAGAACGCCCAGGAGTGGGGCGGCAAGGCCCTCGCCGCGAGCCGCAAGGCCGACGAGCTGCGCACCGGCGGGAGCGCCGGCGACGCCGACAAGTTCGACGCGCTGGCCAAGGTCGCTCTGCAGCGCCAGATCCAGTCCGAGAAGGAGGCGAAGGACGCCGAGCCGACCATCGCCTCGCAGACCGAGGTCGTCGACAAGCTCAAGTCGGGCCTGAACCAGATGCGCGAGAAGCTGCAGCAGCTCTCGAGCAAGCGCGACGAGCTGATCGCGCGCTCGAAGACCGTCGAGGCGCAGAGCCAGGTCCAGGACGCCGTGAAGAGCATCGACCTGATGGACCCGACGAGCGAGGTGAGCCGTTTCGAGCAGAAGATCCGCCGCGAGGAGGCGCGCGTCCGCGGCGCGGAGGAGCTCGCCTCCTCGAGCCTGGACGCGCAGTTCGAGTCGCTCGAGGACCTCGGTGAGATGACCGAGGTGGAGGCGCGCCTCGCCGCGCTCAAGTCCGGCCGCCCGCAGGACTCGATCGGCTCCTGAGCCCGTGCGCCTCCGGCGGTCCTGCCGGAGGCGCACTCCCCCTTCCCGACACGCGCGGAGCGAAGGCTGGCAATCGCCATGGTGCGGTGCCGCCGCCGTCCCCGTAGTGTTCACACCAGGTTGCCCTTGACCCCGGTCGCCCTGATGCCGCGTCCGGCCCCTACCGACGCGGTGAACCATGAGCGGACCGCCCCCGTCGGGATCGCTCACCGAGAGACCGTCGACGCCGACGGTCACCACGAAGAGCGAGGCGCCGATGAGCACCCCCACCACCACGTCCGTCACCGGAGGCGCCCCCCGCGTCGTCCGCACCCGCCCCCGCGCCGACGGCCGCGTCAACCCGACGACCGAGTACTCCGGTCTCCTCAGCACGGTCCGCGACGCGGGGCTCCTCCGCCGCCGCACCGGCTTCTACTACACGATGTTCGGCGCGCTGGTCCTCGCGCTCGGCGGCATCGTCACCGGCTTCGTCCTGCTGGGCGACTCCTGGTTCCAGCTCCTGCTCGCCGCCGCCCTCGGCATCGTGCTGACGCAGTTCGCCTTCCTCGCCCACGAGGCCTCGCACCGCCAGGTGTTCGAGTCCGGCAGGGCCAACGACGTCGCCGGGCGCACCCTCGCGAACCTCTTCGTCGGCATCAGCTACTCCTGGTGGATGACCAAGCACAGCCGCCACCACGCGAACCCGAACGTGCTGGGCAAGGACCCGGACATCGAGCGCGACGTCGTCTCCTTCACCGCCGAGGACGCGGCCCGCTCGCGCGGCCTCTACGCCTGGCTCACCCGCCGCCAGGGCTACGCGTTCTTCCCGCTCCTGCTGCTCGAGGGCCTCAACCTGCACCTGCACGGCTTCCGCACCGTGTTCGGCAAGGGCAAGGTCGACAAGCGCTGGGTCGAGATCACCATGCTCGTCACCCGCGTCGGCCTCTACCTCGCCGTCGTCTTCTGGGCCCTCCCCCTCGGCCTGGCGTTCGCCTTCGTCGGCGTGCAGCTGGGCGTCTTCGGCCTCTACATGGGCGCCTCGTTCGCGCCGAACCACAAGGGCATGCCGCTGCTGCCGAAGGAGGCGCGCGTCGACTTCCTCCGCCGCCAGGTCCTCACCTCGCGCAGCATCCGCAGCACCTGGTTCACCGACCTCTACATGGGCGGACTGAACTACCAGGTGGAGCACCACCTCTTCCCGAACATGCCCCGCCCGGCGCTGCGCCGTGCGCAGGTCATCGCCAAGGAGTACTGCACCACCCACCAGATCCCCTACACCGAGACCTCGCTGATGGAGTCGTACGCGATCGTCGTCCGCTACCTCAACAAGGTCGGCCTGTCGGCCGGCGGCGACCCGTTCGACTGCCCCGCCGCCTCCGCCTACGGACGCTGAGCACTCCCCCTTCGGAGGCCCCTCGCACCTTCCCGGTGCGGGGGGCCTCCGTCGTTCGCGGGAGCGCAAGGGGGTGCCCCCGCGGGCGGCGGAGTCGTAGCGTCGGGACATGAGCAGCTCCGACTACGACATCGAGCCCACCCCCACCGACACGACCGACGGCGCCCGCACGCCCGACCCCGCCACCGAGACCGGCACCTCCGCGGGCCTCGACGAGGTCGGCGGCGCGGCCTCCCCCCTGGCCGACGGCGTCGGCGCCGACGGCGAGGAGCAGAACCCCCCGCTGCCCGACTGGGGCCCCACCGACGGCGTCCACGGCACCGACGCCGAGACCGACGCCTCGGGCACCGAGCAGCACTGACACGGCTCCGCGAGGGACCTCCCCGGCCGGTCGGCGAACGTTCCGACCGCGTTCCGAGGAGGTCCCTCCGTGTTCGCCGGAGGGTCGGCCGGCGCTCGGTCGGCGCGCCCTACACTGGCGAAATGCAGCCGACCGAACGCGCCCTCCGCGTGATCTCCTACAACCTCCGGGAGCACCGAGCGCACGCCGAGATCGCCCCCCTCGCCGCCCGCCACGACATCGACGTCCTGTGCCTGCAGGAGTGCGACACCACGAAGCTGCCGCAGGAGGTGGGCTCGCTCCGGCTCGCGTCCGTCACGGCCCGCAACCGCCTGGGCCTTGCCGTCTACTACTCGCAGGACCGCTTCGAGCTCTCCGGCAGCGCCGCTTTCGAGCTCAGCAAGTCCATGCACGACCGGGTGATGTCCCCCGCTCACGAGCGCCTGCTGGCCGTCCGCCTCGACGACCGCGACGGCGGATCGATCGCGGTCTCCTCCTTCCACGCCGCCCCGCTCTCGGCCGGCAACGCCCTGCGCCGCAAGCAGATCGACGAGGCGCTCAACCGGCTGCGCGAGTACGCGCCGGACACCCCCTCCCTGATGGTCGGCGACTACAACTACCCGTGGTTCTTCCGCGGACTCGACCGCCGGATGACCCGGAACGGCTACCTGGTCTCGCGGAGCGACTCCCCCACCTACGCGCGCTACCGCTACTTCAGCGGCCACTTCGACTTCGCGATCAGCGACTCCGTGCGGATCGAGCGGGTCTCCACGCTGCCCCAGGGCGTCTCGGACCACCTCCCGGTGATGGTCGACGCGCACTACGGCGTCCCCGCCGCCTGAGCGCGGGGCCCGCGGGCCCGCGCGGTCGGTAGGCTCAGGGGGTGACGACCCTGATCCTCGCCCGGCACGGAGAGACTGTCTGGCACTCCGAGAACCGCTTCGCGGGCTCCTCCGACATCGCGCTGACCCCCCGGGGCCAGGACCAGGCGGCGACTCTGGCCGCCTGGGCCGTCGACGCCGACCTCGAGGCGGTGTACTCCTCCACCCTGGTCCGGGCCGTGCGCACCGCCGTGCCCGCCGCGCGGGCGGCCCACCTCGAGCTGCAGCCCGACCCGGCCCTGGTCGAGGTCGACTTCGGCCGCGGCGAGGGGCTGACCACCGACGAGATGGAGAAGCGCTTCCCGGACGAGTACCACGCGTGGGTCGCGGCGCCGGCCATCCAGCCGATGCCCGGCGGCGAGTCCGGCCTCGACGCCGTCGCCCGCGCGAACACCTCCCTCGCCCGCATCCACCGCGAGCACCCCGACGGCCGCGTGCTCGTCGTCGCGCACGGCACGCTCATCCGCCTCCTGCTGTGCGCCTACCTCGGCATCAACCCCGAGACCTATCGGCACACCTTCCCGGTGGTCGACAACGTCTCGCTGACCACGCTGCGCTGGGACGCGACCGGCGTCGGCCTGCTCGGATACAACGTCCCGCCCGTCCAGACGCAGCGGCGCTCCAGCTGAGCGCAGCGGCCGCTCCGGAGCGGCGCCCGGCGAGCGCGGGCTCGATCGGCCTGGTGCTCGGGTCGGTCGCGAGCGTGCAGCTGGGCGCCTCCTTCGCCGTGCTGCTCTTCCCCGCCGCGGGGCCGATCGGCACCGTCACGCTCCGGCTGGTGTTCTCGGCCGTCGTTCTGCTCCTGGTCTGCCGTCCGCGGCTGAGCGGCCACAGCCGGAGCGACTGGGCCACCGTCGCCGCCTACGGTCTCGCCCTCGGCGGGATGAACGCCTGCTACTACGAGGCCATCGCCCGGATCCCGCAGGGCGCCGCCGTCACCCTCGAGGTGCTCGGGCCGCTGACGCTCTCGGTGATCGCCGGGAGGAGCGTGCTGAGCCTGGTCTGGGCGGTGCTCGCGCTGGCCGGGGTGGTGACCCTGTCGCAGGGCGGGTTCTCCGCGCTGGACCCGGTCGGCGTCGGCTTCGCGCTGGGGGCCGCAGTGCTCTGGGCCGCGTACATCGTCTTCGCCGGCCGCACCGGCGGGCGGTTCCAGGGGATCGACGGGCTCGCGCTGGCGCTGGCGGCCGGCGCGATCGTGTCGCTGCCGTTCGGCATCGCCTCCGCCGGGCCCGCCCTGGTGGTGCCGCCGGTGCTGCTCCTCGGGCTCGCCGTGGCGGTGCTCTCCTCCGCGGTGCCCTACGCGCTGGAGCTGCTGGCGCTGCGGCGCCTGCGCTCCTCCACCTTCTCGATCCTGATGTCGCTCTCCCCCGGGGCGGCCGCGCTCTCGGGCTTCCTCGTGCTCGGCCAGCGCCTCAGCGCCGTCGAGGCCGTCGGGATCGCGCTCGTGGTCGCCGCGAGCATCGGGGCGGTGCGGACCGCGCGGACCTCCGCCTGAGCGGCAGTTCTTTTGTTAGGCTAACTATGTGCCATCGACCGAGACCCTGCAGACCGAGACCCCTCAGACCGATCTCCCGCAGACCGATCTCCCGCTGACCTCCCTCGCCGGCGAGGTGCGGGCAGCGGTCGGCCGGCTCGGACGGCGGCTCCGGCAGGAGAAGGCCCAGCACGAGCTCAACGATCCGCAGTTCAGCGTGCTCGCGCTCCTGCACCGCGAGGGCGCGAAGACCCTCGGCGAGCTGGCCGAGGCGGAGCGGGTCCGCCCGCCGTCGATGACCCGCACGGTCGGCTGCCTGGTCGACGAAGGACTCGCGGAGCGCCTGGCCGACCCCGCCGACGGCCGCGTCACCCGCATCCGCCCCACGGAGGCCGGCACCGCACTGGTGCTCGACGTGCGCCGCAGCCGCGACGCCTGGCTCGTGGCGCGCCTCGAGGAGCTCCCTCCCGAGGACCTGCGCCTCCTCCACGACGCGGCGGCGGTCCTGCGCGCAGTGGCCGACCGATGAGCGCGATGTTCCGCTCCCTCGCCGTGCCGAACTACCGCATCTGGTTCGCGGGCGCGATGGTCTCGAACGTCGGCACCTGGATGCAGCGCACGGCCCAGGACTGGATCGTGATCAACGACCTGACCGACCACGACGCGACGGCGCTCGGCGTGACCATGGCGCTGCAGTTCGGACCGCAGCTCGTGATGGTGCCCTTCTCCGGCTTCATCGCCGACCGCTTCGACCGGCGGAAGCTCCTGATGGCCACCCAGGGCGCGATGGGCGCGCTCGGGCTCGGCCTGGGGCTCATCGTCGTGACCGGGGTCGTCCAGCTCTGGATGGTCTACCTCTTCGCCCTGCTGCTCGGCTTCGCCGCGGCGATCGACGCGCCCGTGCGCCAGACGTTCGTGTCGGCGCTGGTCGAGGAGCGCGACCTCACCAACGCCGTCTCGCTGAACTCGGCCTCCTTCAACTCGGCGCGGATGATCGGACCGGCCCTCGCGGGCGTGCTGATCGCCGCGGTCGGCTCCGGCTGGGTCTTCCTCCTCAACGCCGCGAGCTTCCTCGCCGTCCTGCTCTCGCTGCGCGCGCTGCACCGCGACCAGCTCCGCAGCGCCCCACGCGCCACCCGCGGCCCGGGTGCCCTGCTGGAGGGGTTCCGCTACGTGTCGAAGCGGCCGGACATCCTCGTGGTGCTCGCGATCGTGTTCCTGATCGGCACCTTCGGCCTGAACTTCCCGATCTTCGCCTCGACGATGGCGACGGTCGAGTTCGACATGGGGGCGAGCGAGTTCGGCCTCCTCTCCTCCGCGATCGCCGTCGGCTCGGTGCTGGGGGCGCTCCTCTCGGCTCGCCGCGACCGCCCGAGGCTCCGGCTCATCGTCGGCGCCTCCGCGGCGTTCGGCGTCGCGCTCGCGCTGGCCGGCGTCATGCCGACCGTCTGGGCGTTCGCGATCCTGCTCCCCTTCGTCGGCATCGCGGCGCAGACGCTGATGACCTCGGCCAACGGCTACGTGCAGCTCTCGACCGCCCCCGAGATGCGGGGCCGGGTCATGGCGCTCTACATGGCCATCTTCGTCGGCGGCACCCCGATCGGCGCCCCGCTGATCGGCTGGGTCGCGAACGCCTACGGTCCGCGCCAGGCGATGCTGGTCGGCGCCGCCTCCGGGATCGCGGCGGCCGCCATCGGACTCGCCTTCCACCTCCGCCTGCGCCGCGCCGCCCGGCTCGCGGCCCCCGGGCCGGAGGCTCTGCCCGCCACCGGCGGAGTCCCCCTGCTGCGTCCGCGCGCCTAAGCTCCGTCGGCCGGTCCGCACGCCGGGCGGATCCGCGGACCGCCCACTCGACGGGTCGCCCCCGACGCGGGGCGCGACCGCCGCCCGCCCTCAGGCCTCGCGGGTGATCTCGACGCGGACGAAGAGCTTCGACGAGCGGGGCCCGGCGAACACCCCGCGCAACGGCGCGATGTCGTTGTAGTCGCGGCCCCGGCCGACGATGACGTGGCGGTCGCCGATGTCGATCAGGTTCGTCGGGTCGTAGCCGCGCCAGGCTCCTCCGCAGAACCACTCGACCCAGGCGTGGGACTCCCCCACCACGGTCTCGCCGATCTCGGCGTGCGGCTTGGGGTGCAGGTAGCCCGAGACGTAGCGCGCCGGGATGCCCACCGAGCGCAGCGCCCCGAGGACGATGTGCGTGATGTCCTGGCAGACGCCCTCGCGCGCGGTCCACGACTCCGTCGCGGTGGAGTGCACGCCGGTGACGCCCTGCCGGTAGGTCATCGCCCGGCCGATCGTCTCGGCGATCATGAGCGCGGCCTCGCACGGGCCGGCCGCCTCGTCCGCGAGCGAGCGCGCCATCGCCGCGAGGTCCTCCGGCGGCGCGGTGCGGTGGGTCTGCTTCGACTGCTCCACGTACTCGGTGCGCGTCTCGACCTGCTCGGACAGCTGATCCCACCCGGTCGGGTGGTCGGGGTGCTGCTTCGGCCGGATCTCGACGAGCGAGGTCGCCGTCAGCGAGAGCTCGCGGTGGGCGTCGAGCACGTCGAACGACGAGACGCGGGTGCCCCAGTAGTCGGTGTAGGCGTGCACCGAGGTCACCGGCCTGATGTCGAGGTTCGAGAACAGCACCAGCTGCCCGTCCGAGGAGGCGGGGAGCATCCGCGCCTCGTTGTAGGACGCGACCACGTCCCCCGCGTAGGTGAAGCCCGTGGTGTGCCTGATGCGCAGCCTGCTCACAGCGCCTCCCCGATCCAGCTCGGCATGACGTTGGTGGGGAAGTACCGCTGGCGGATCGCCTCGGAAGCGGCCGAGGTCGCCTCCTGCACGCTGTCCATGTGCCGCGGCAGGTCCTCGAGGATGTCGGTGATCGGCCGGAACTCCAGCTCGCTGCGGATCCGCCCGAGGACGCGCTGCGCGTCGCCGGAGTGGCCGATGCGGCCGGTGCGCGGCTCGATGTCGCGCATGCACGCCTCCGCCCGCGAGACCGAGAAGAGGATCGAGCGCGGGAACAGCCGGTCCAGGAGGAGGAACTCGGCCGCGTTCCGCGCGCTCGGCACGCCCCGGTAGGTGCGCAGGTACGCCTCGTAGGCGCCGCAGGAGCGGAGGATCGTGGTCCAGGAGGGGCCGCTCGCCTCGGTCAGCGAGCGGGTGGCGAGCAGGCGGGCGGTCATGTCGGCGCGCTCGATCGAGCGGCCGAGCGTGAAGAACTGCCAGGCCTCGTCGCGCGAGGTCGCCGACTCGATGATGCCGACGGCGAGGGCGGAGCGCTCCCTCACCCAGCTGAAGAACTCCGACACCCGCTCGCCCGAGACGCGGCGCGGCATCCGGGTGCGCGTGGTGTTGAGGCACTCCCAGAGCTCCGTCGAGACGATCTCGCGCGCCCGGCGGGCGTTCTCGCGGGCGGCGCCGAGCGAGTAGGCGATCGAGGCGGGGTTCGTGCGGTCGATCGCGAGGATCGCCAGCACGTCGGCGCGGGTGATCTCGCGCATGTCGTCGGGCGGGGTCGAGCCCATCACGGACAGGAGCGAGCGGCAGGCCGTGTCCTCGTCGATCCACGGGTCCTCGAGCAGGAGCTGGAGGTGGACGTCGAGGATGCGGGCGGTGCCGTCGGACCGCTCGATGTAGCGGCCGATCCAGAACAGCGACTCGGCGATCCGGGAGAGCATCAGTCGTCCTCCCCCGCCGCGAGCGTCTGCTGCTGCTGCTGGTCCTGGTCGGTGTTCGGCGCGTCCTGCGGCGAGTGGTCGGGCGTGTGGTTGAGCGGGTAGACGATCGGGATGGAGCTGGTGACCGCGGCCTGCTCGGCGACGAGCGCCTGGATGTCGCGCGCCTCGGGCTCCGCGCTGCGCGCCTCCTCGAGGCCGACCACCCAGGTGTCCTTCGATCCGCCGCCCTGCGACGAGTTGACGACGAGCTGCCCCTCCGGGAGCGCGACGCGGGTCAGGCCGCCGGGCAGCACCCAGACGTCGGTGCCGTCGTTCACGGCGAAGGGCCGCAGGTCGGCGTGCCGGGGGCGCATCCCGTCGTCGACGAGGGTGGGGATGGTGGAGAGCTGCACGACCGGCTGCGCGATCCAGCCGCGCGGGTCGGCCTGGAGGCGGGAGCGCAGCTCCGCGAGCTCCTTCGCCGAGGCGGCCGGCCCGACGACCAGGCCCTTGCCGCCGGAGCCGTCGACCGGCTTCACGACGAGCTCGTCGAGGCGGTCGAGCACCTCCTCGAGCGCTCCCGGGTCCTCGAGCCGCCACGTGTCGACGTTCTTGATCACCGGCTCCTCCGAGAGGTAGTAGCGGATGAGGTCGGGCAGGTAGGTGTAGACGAGCTTGTCGTCGGCGACGCCGTTGCCGACCGCGTTGGCGATCGTGACGTTCCCGAGCCGGGCCGCGAGCATCAGCCCGGGTGAGCCGAGCATCGAGTCGGCGCGGAACTGCAGCGGATCGAGGAACTCGTCGTCCACGCGGCGGTAGATCACGTCGACCCGGGTCGGGCCGGAGGTGGTGCGCATGAACACCTTGCCGCCCGTGCAGAACAGGTCGCGGCCCTCGACCAGCTCGACGCCCATGAGGCGGGCGAGGAGGGTGTGCTCGAAGTAGGCGGAGTTGTAGACGCCCGGAGTGAGCACGACCACGGTCGGGTCGTCGACGCCGTCGGGGGCGGAGGCGCGCAGTGCCTGCAGCAGCTTGTTCGGGTAGTCGCCGACCGGGCGCACCCGCATCGAGACGAACAGCTCGGGCAGCGTCTGCGCCATCACCCGGCGGTTCGAGATGACGTAGGAGACGCCGGAGGGCACGCGGACGTTGTCCTCGAGGACCCGCCAGCCGCCCTTCTCGTCGCGGATCAGGTCGATCCCGGACACCTGGATCCGCACGCCGTTCGCGGGGACGATGCCCGCGGCCTGCCGGTGGAAGTGGCTCGAGCTCGAGATCAGCCCGGCGGGGATGACGCCGTCGGCCACGGCGTTCTGCGGGCCGTAGACGTCGGCGAGGAACGCCTCGAGAGCACGGACCCGCTGCTTGATGCCGGTCTGCACCTCGTTCCACTCGGCGCGCTCGATCACCCGGGGGACGGCGTCGAGCGGGAACGGCCGCTCCTCCCCCGCGAAGTCGAAGGTGACGCCCTGCGCGAGGTAGGAGGAGGCGAGCGCGTCGGTGCGGCCGCGCAGCTCCTCCTGGGTCATCCGCGCGAGCGAGGAGTAGATGTCGCGGTAGGCGCCGCGGACCCCGTCGGGGCCTCCGGTCGACGCCACGTCGGCGAACATCTCGTCCCAGGGGGTGGCGCCCGTGTCGGGCCGCTCGACCTTCTGGGACCCGTATCCGTCGAAGAGGTCACCCATGGCACGACTCTAGTGCGGGGCGTATTGCGGGGATGTTTCGGGCGGCCGCGGGGCGAGCGGGGCGGGTCGGCGACGTCCGGGCACGGCACCGGCGCCGTCCTCCGACAGGCCGGCGGAGGCCCGGGGATCCACGGGAATAGATCCGGCCGCACGTGGTTGAATGAGGATGTACATGCAAACGCATGGACCAGGCCCCACCGGGCCGGAGGACAGAAGGAGCGCCTGATGCAGTTCGGCATCTTCACGGTCAGCGACATCACGACCGACCCCACGACCGGACGGACCCCGTCCGAGTCCGAGAAGATCCAGGCGACCCTCGCGATCGCGCTGAAGGCGGAGGAGATCGGCCTCGACGTCTTCGCCCTGGGCGAGCACCACAACCCGCCGTTCTGGTCCTCCTCCCCCACCACCACGCTCGGCTACCTCGCGGCGAAGACCGAGAGGATCACGCTCTCCACCGCGATGGCCCTCATCACCACGAACGACCCGGTGAAGCTCGCCGAGGACTACGCGATGCTCCAGCACCTCGCCGGCGGCCGCGTCGACCTGATGCTCGGCCGCGGCAACACCGGCCCCGTCTACCCGTGGTTCGGCAAGGACATCCGCCGCGGCATCGAGCTGACGATCGAGAACTACGACCTGCTGCACCGCCTGTGGACCGAGGACTTCGTCGACTGGGAGGGCCAGTTCCGCACGCCCCTCCAGGGCTTCCAGTCGACCCCGCGCCCCCTCGACGGTGTCGCGCCGTTCGTGTGGCACGGATCGATCCGCTCCCCTCAGATCGCCGAGCAGGCCGCCTACTACGGCGACGGCTTCTTCGCGAACCACATCTTCTGGCCCGCCTCGCACACCCAGAAGATGGTGCAGCTCTACCGCCAGCGCTTCGAGCACTACGGCCACGGGACCGCCGATCAGGCGATCGTCGGCCTCGGCGGGCAGATCTTCCTGGCGAAGAACTCGCAGGACGCGGTCTCGCAGTTCCGCCCCTACTTCGACAACGCCCCCGTCTACGGCCACGGCCCCTCGCTGGAGGACTTCACGGAGCAGACCCCGCTCACCGTCGGCTCCCCGCAGCAGATCATCGACCGCACCCTCGGCTTCCGCGAGTACGTCGGCGACTACCAGCGCCAGCTCTTCCTGATGGACCACGCGGGACTCCCGCTGAAGACCGTCCTGGAGCAGATGGACATGCTCGGCGAGATCCTCCCCGCCCTCCGCGCCGGCTTCGCCGAGGGCCGCCCCGCGCACGTGCCCGACGCCCCCACCCACGCCTCCCTCGTGGCCGCGCGCGACGCGCAGCCCGCGGCCGAGCCCGTCACCGTCTAGTCAGGAGCTCTCCATGGACACCCGCAGGATCACCGTCCTCTCGGCCGGCCTCAGCCAGCCGTCCTCGACCCGGCTGCTCGCCGACCGCCTGGCCGACGCCGCCGAGTCCTCCCTCGCCGAGCAGGGCTTCGCCGTCGAGCGGAGCGTCGTGGAGCTGCGCGACCTCGCGCACGACGTCACGAACAACCTCCTCACCGGCTTCGCGAGCCCCGCACTGCAGACCGCGCTCGACGCGGTCGCCGGCGCCGACGGCCTGATCGCCGTGACGCCGATCTTCACCACCAGCTACAGCGGGCTCTTCAAGTCGTTCGTCGACGTGCTCGACACGGAGGCGCTGCGCGGCCTGCCCGTGCTGCTGGCGGCCACGGGCGGGTCCCCCCGCCACTCCCTGGCCGTCGACTACGCGATGCGCCCGCTCTTCACCTACCTGCACGCGACGCCCCTCGCGACCACCGTGTTCGCGGCGACGGACGACTGGGGCGGCGCGACCGAGGACGGACGGGCGCTGCCCTCGCGCATCGAGCGCGCCGGACGCGAGCTGGCCGATCAAGCCGCCCGCTCCTCCCGCTCGGGCTCCACGCCCGACCCGTGGGCGCTCGACGGCTCGTTCGAGGGGATGCTCGGCCGCCGCGGCTGAACGCCCGCCGCGCGGATCGGCCGCTCCTCTCATGGATCGGCCGATCCGTCCAGCCGCGATACCCGCGGCCCTGCCGGAATAGCCTGCCCCCGGGAGCCTGCCGCTGGCCCCCGGAAGGAGGCCGTCATGGGCCTGACCAGCAAGGGGCTCCCCTCGGGGGCTCTCGACCTCTCGCAGCTCGGACGCGCGGTCCTCGACCGCCGCCGCTTCCTCGGAGCCCTCGGCGTCGCCGCCTCCGTCCCGGTCCTCTCCGGCTGCGGCTTCGCCCCCGCGGGCCCCGCGGCGAGCGCCGGCAGCGACACCCTCACCTTCACCACCTGGGGCACCGACGCCGAGCTGGCCGGCTTCCAGCGCGCGATCGACGCGTTCCAGTCGGCGAACGCCGGCGCCACCGTGACCCTCAACGCGGTCCCGTACGAGCAGATGTTCACCAACATCGACGCGCAGCTGCAGGCGGGGAACCCGCCGGACGTCTTCCGGGTCCCGTACTACACGTTCGGCAGCTACGCCGGCCGCGACCAGCTCCTGGACCTGTCGGGCTTCCTCGACTCCGACGTCGCCGAGCGGTTCACCGATCCGGCCTGGGCCGCGGTGCAGAGCGGCGGGAGCCCCTTCGGCGTCCCCCACCACACCGACACCTCGCTGATCCTCTACAACACGCAGGTGCTGGCCGACGCGGGCGTCACCTCCTTCCCGTCCTCGCCCGAGGAGGCGTGGACCTGGGAGGAGTTCACCGAGGTCGGGCGGAAGCTGCGCGCCTCGCTCCCCGCCGAGCGCTACCCCTTCGCCTACAACTGGCAGGGCAACGGCGTCACGCGCTGGCTGAGCCTGCTCTTCCAGGCCGACGGCCGCTTCCTCACCGAGGACCTGTCCGGGCCCGCGATCGACTCCGCCGCCGGCCGCGCCGCGATCGACTTCAGCCGCAGCTTCTTCACCGACGGCCTCGTGCCGCCGAGCAGCTCCGTGCAGGCGACCACCTACGCCAGCGACCTCTGGTACTCGCAGACCACCGCGATGACCTTCGCCGGCGCGTTCCTCATCCCCGACGCCGACTCCACCCTCGACTTCGAGTGGGGCGCCACCTACTCCCCGCGCAACGTGCGCGGAGGCGGCGACTTCGGCGGCAACGCCCTCGTCGCGACCAAGGCCGCGAAGAACCCGGAGCTGGCCGCCTCCTTCCTCGCGTTCGTGACGGAGGAGGAGGCGATGCGCGACTTCTGCGCCGGCGCCTCCCTCCTCCCCACCCGTCGCGACCTCACGGAGTCGGGCATCGAGTTCGCCGTGCGCCCCGAGCTCGCCGAGGTGTTCCTCGGCCAGGCGGGCACCGTCCAGGCGTCCGACTCGGCGCAGGTCGCCTCGCCCGACATGGCCGCGATCATCACGGTGCTCAAGGAGCAGCTGGAGCAGGCCTTCGTCGGCGGGCGCAGCACCGAGGACACCATCGCCGGCCTCACCTCCGGCATCGCGGCCGCGACGCAGTGAGCCGGTCGGTCCTCGCGCCGGAGGCGGTGACCGCCCGCTCCCGGCGCGCCTCCCGCGCCCCCGCCCGCGAGACGGCGGCCGCCTACGCGTTCCTCGCGCCGAACCTGCTGATGCTCGGCCTGTTCGTGTTCGTCCCCCTGGGCGGCGCGTTCCTGATCGGCTTCCAGCGCACGAACGGCTTCGGCGACGGCGTCTTCGTCGGGCTCGACAACTACGCGCGGCTGCTCGGCGACGGCCTCTTCTGGCGCTCGACGTTGAACACGGCGCTGTTCACCCTGATCGTGACCCCGCTCTCGATGGCGCTGGGCCTCGGCGCGGCGGTGCTGATGAACTCGGTGCTGCCCGCGCGGCCGGTGTTCCGCAGCATCCTCATCCTGCCGATGGCGGTCTCCGGAGTGGCGACGGCGCTGATGGGCGTGCTGATCTTCGACGAGAACAGCGGCGTGCTCGACGGCATGCTCCAGACGATCGGCCTCCCCCGCATCGCCTGGCAGTCCGGCGGAGCGGCGGCCTTCGCCTCCGTGGTGCTCGTCACCCTGTGGTGGCGCACCGGCTTCAACATGCTGATCTACCTGGCGGGGCTGCAGGGGGTGAACCCGGCGCTCTACGAGGCGGCCCGGCTCGACGGAGCGAACGCGTGGCAGCAGTTCCGCCACGTGACGCTGCCGCTGGTCGGCCCGTCGTCGTTCTTCCTGCTCATCCTCAACGTCATCTACTCGTTCCAGGTGTTCGACATCGTCTTCGTGCTCACCGGCGGCGGACCGCAGAACGCGACCTCGGTGCTCGTGACCTACGCCTACGACACCGGGTTCGTCACCCGCGACCAGGGCTACGCCGCGGCCATCGGCATCGTGCTGCTGATCCTGACCATGATCTTCACCGCGGTGCAGTGGCGCACCAACCGCTCGAGGGACCTCGTCGAATGATCCGCACGTCGCGCACCTCGCGCCTGCTCCGCCTCGCCCTCGCCCTCGGTGTCTCGGTGGTCATCGTCTTCCCGCTGTACTGGATGGTCGTCGTCGCGTTCTCCTCGCGGTCCGAGCTGCTCGGCGGCACCCTCCGCCTCTGGCCGCGCGAGCTGACGCTGGTGAACTTCGAGCGGGTGTTCTCGTCGTTCCCCGTGGCGACCTGGTTCGGCAACTCCCTCGCGATCAGCCTGGTCACCGCGCTGATCACCGTGACGATCAACCTGCTGGGCGGGTACGCCTTCGCGCAGCTGCGGTTCCGCGGATCCGGCGTGCTCTTCCTCCTGGCCCTGTCGACGCTCACCCTGCCCGTGCAGGTGATCATGGTGGCGCTGTTCCGGCTCGTCACCGACCTCGGCCTCTACGGGAGCTACTGGGCGGTGATCCTGCCGACGGCGGCGTCGGCGTTCGGGCTGTTCCTGGCGCGGCAGTTCATCCTCGCGATCCCGCGGGACCTGATCGAGGCGGCCCGGATCGACGGCGCCGGGCACTTCCGCGTGTTCACGGCCATCGTCCTCCCCCTCTCGAAGCCGCTCATCGCCGTGCTCTTCTTCATGTCGCTGCTCGGCTCCTGGAACGACTTCGCCTGGCCGCTCATCGCCCTGAAGGAGAACGCGCTGTTCACGCTCCCGATCGGGCTGCTCTTCCTCCAGGGGCAGTTCGGCAGCGACTACGGAGCGACCATGGCGTTCGCCCTGGTGAACGTCGTGCCGATGGTGGTGCTGTTCCTGGTGTTCCAGCGCTACTTCGTGCAGGGCTTCGCGCGCAGCGGCCTCCGCTGACCTCGCGGCGGGGGGGGGTGCGGATCGGTGCGCTGAGCGGCCATTCGTCCCCCCGTCCGGGGCCGGGAGTGTCAATCCCCCCGTTCCGCCGACCCGGCCGGCGCCGCCCCGCGGTACCGTCGTCGCAGGCGCCCACCTCGTGCGCTCCGGAGCGCACCGTTCGAGCGGAAGGCGGGATCGCCATGAGTACCGTCGCCGCGAACGCCGCCCAGCAGAAGGTGGCCGGCCGCTACTACCTGATCGAGCGCATCGGCTCCGGCGGGATGGGCTCGGTCTACCGGGCCCGCGACGAGACCGTGCAGCGCGAGGTCGCCGTGAAGGTGTTCCGCGCGGAGGCCTCGAACCCCGAGGACGTGGCCCGCCAGGAGCGCGAGGTGCGGATGCTGAGCTCCTTCGCCCACCCGGGCATCGTCAACCTCTTCGACGCGGGGCTGCACAACTTCGGCGGCGAGGTCCGCCGCTACGTCGTGATGGAGCTCGTCGCCGACCCCACGATGGAGGCGCGGCTCGAGTCCGGCCCCCTCCCGGCGGCGGAGGTCGCGGCGATCGGCACACAGCTCGCGGAGGCCCTGGCCTACCTGCACGAGCGCGGCGTCGTGCACCGCGACGTGAAGCCCGCGAACATCCTGGTCAGCGAGGTCGCCTCCAGCGGCTACGCCCGCACCGCCAAGCTCACCGACTTCGGCGTGGCGCACTTCATGGACGGCTCCCGCCTCACCAGCGACGGCGTCGTGATCGGCACCGCGAGCTTCGTCAGCCCGGAGCAGGTCGCGGGCGAGCCGATCAGCGGAGCGAGCGACGTCTTCTCCCTCGGCCTGGTCCTCCTCGAGGCGATCACCGGTCACCGGGAGTACTCGGGCACCGTCCTCGAGGCGGCGATCGCCCGCCTCCACCGCAGCCCCTCCGTGCCCGACGCCCTGCCGGCGGAGTGGCGGGCGCTGCTGACCTCGATGACGCAGCGGGACCCGGAGAAGCGGCCGACCGCCGACGAGGTCGCGCACCGGCTCCGCGGCGGGATGACGACGGGCTCGGCTTCGGGCGCGCCGACCGCCTCGGACTCGCGCGCGGCACGGATCCGGCGCTCCGTGATCATCGGCTCGAGCGTGGTCGGCGTCGGCGCGATCGCGGCGCTGTCGTGGATGCTCGGAGCGCTCGCCGGTCGCTGACCGACCGGGCGCGGGGCCCTAGGCCTCGCCGGGGAACGCGGGACGGAGCACGATCCGCGTCCAGGCGCCCACGTAGATCCGATCGCCCTCCTCGACCTCGCGGCGCTGACCGGCGGCGATCGGCGACTGCGGGAGCGGAGCCCCGGCCGGGGCGAGGTACGTGCCGTTCGCCGACTGCAGATCCTCGACCCACCAGCGGTAGCCGTCGGTGCTCAGCTGGCAGTGGCGCCGCGAAACACCGGAGTCGGAGCCGCAGTCCACCTGCGGCGAGATGCCGCGGGAGACGGACGGGCGGCCGACGAGCAGGGTGCGCTCGCGGAGGACGACGGTCGCGGGCGGGCCGGGCGAGGGCATGGGGTCGTCGGCGCGCTGCTCGGCGTACCACTCCGGGTCGACCCAGAGCTCGGCGATCCACGGGCGGTCCGGGTCCGCGGAGGCGGCGGCGGGGCGGGCGGAGCCGGTGGCCGGCGCGGACGCAGCCTCCTCCTCCGACGCTGAGGCCCCGGGTGCCGGGTCGGGGGCTGCGGCCTCGGGTGCAGGGGCCTCCGGGATCACCTCGGTCGGCGGAGCGGCGGGCGGCGCGGTCGCGACGGGGGTGTCGAAGCCGGCCTCCTGCTCCGGGATCAGCTCGGTCGGAGCCGCGGGATCGGCCTGCGGCGCGGGCGCCTCGCCCAGGTGCTGGGCCGGGTCCCCCGACGGCGTCGCGGAGCCGCCGACCTCGCCCGGAGCGCGGACGGCGCCGGAGGAGGTGAACGGATCGGCCTCGGGGAGGGAGCCGGTCGTGAAGTCGTAGCCGCAGTTCTCGCAGAACAGGGCGCCGGGCTCGTTGGGGAACGAGCAGTGCGGGCAGACCGAGGGGCCGGTCGGGATCGCGGTGGTCGGCGCGGCGGGAGCGGGCGACGGGGCCGCAGCGGCACCGATGGGCGCCCCGCAGACGTCGCAGTAGTCCCCGGACTGCGAGGTGTGCCCCTCGGGGCAGCGGAAGCTCACTTGCGCACCCGCGTGGTCTTGGTCGACGCGGTGTCCAGCGCCATCTCGTCGAGGCGGTCCACGCCTCGCTTGAGCCGCACGGTGCCCTCGTTCGGGTTGTCGATCTCGACGACCTTCCGCAGCTTCGCGGTCGCCTCGTCGTTCCCGGTGACGGAGGCGAGCTGCACCGCCCGCCCGAGCTTGACCGTGGCGGTCGCCTCGTCGCCCCGCGCCTTGGCCGCGAGCCCGTCCTGGATCGCGGAGGCGAGCTCGGTCTGGCCGGTGTAGTGGGCGACGGCGGGGTCGATGCGGGCGGTCAGGGCGGAGTCGTCCGTCCAGCGCGCCTTCACCAGGGCGGAGGCGACCACCTCGTCGCGCACGCTGAGCTGCACCCGCGCGGCGAGCTGCTCCGAGCCGACCGGCTTCGACGCGACCCGGACCGCCACGTGGTACTCCCGCGACTCGTCGCCCCAGGCGCCGGTCGGGTAGGCGCCGGTGAGCGGGTTCACGGCGTTCCGCCGGGAGCTGAGGTCCTCGAGGTTCGGAGCGACCTGGCGGACGAAGAGCAGCTGCGCGCCCTGCGGAGTCCAGACGCGGAGCTCGCCGTTGGCGACTCCCCGGCCCATCGACGCCCGCATCAGCGACTCGAAGTCGGCAGCCATGTCGGCCGGGTTCGCGATCAGGCCCACGGTGCCCAGCAGGGCGCTCGCGATGGTGCGCGCCTCCTCGACGATCCAGCGGGAGCCGACGCCGCGCACGTCGCACTGGAAGTCGCCCGACGCCGCGCGGATCGCCGCGTCCAGCTGCATCCGCGACTCGTGCTCGTTCTTGCCGTCGGTGAGGAGGATCGCGTGCCTCTGCGTCGCCTCCGGCACGGTCGCGAACAGCTGGCGGGCGAGGGTCAGCCAGGTGCCCATCGCGGTGCCGCCGTCGGCCTGGAGGTAGCCGATCGCCTCCTTCGCCGCGGCTCGCGCCCCCGGCTCCATCCGCACCATCGAGACGGTGGCGTTGGGGTACGGGAAGGCGCGGTCGGCGCGCTCGGACCCGGCCACGACGGCGAAGAAGGTGCCGTCCAGGATCTGGTCGACGGCCACGGCGGCGGCGCGCTTCGCGGCCGTCATGTTCTCGCCGGTCATCGATCCGGAGCAGTCGACGATGATGATCTCGGCCGCGGCCCCGTCGGACCCGGCGACCCCCGTGCCGGACGCGGTCACCGTGACGATGGCGTGCACGTCGGTGGCGCCGTCCGAGAGGAACTCGTTCTGGAAAACACTCGCGCTGAACTCCGCCATTCCGGCAGTTTACGGGGACGCCCGGCCCGAGCGGCCCTCCATCGCCGAGGATCGGCCGGGCATCGCGGCCCGACGCCTGCACGACAGCTGTCGGGGCCGGCGGAGGCGGGTCGAGCGCCGCCGGAGCGCCCCCGTCAAGCCCGCCGCGACCGGACGCCGCCGATGCCAGGGTGGAGCCGTGCCTCCCTGGACCCTCGCCCTCGCCAGCGGCGCCATCGGCGGCGCCACCCTCCTGATCGGCGCCGCGCTCGCCTGGTTCGTGCGCGTGCCCCCGAAGCTCACCGCCGCGATCTCCGCCTTCGGAGCAGGGGTGCTGATCTCGGCGCTCGCCTACGAGCTCGTGCAGGAGGCGGCGGACGACGGAGGACTGCTCCCGACGATCCTCGGCACGCTCGCGGGAGCCGTCGTCTTCGTCGGCGCGGACGCGCTGCTCACCCGCGCCGGCGCGGGGAACCGCAAGAGCGCGAAGGGATCGGGCGGAGGAGGAGGCGCGGCCATCGCGGCCGGCGCCCTGATCGACGGGGTCCCCGAATCGATCGTGCTCGGCCTCTCGGTCGCCCAGGGCGGCGCGGGAGCGGCGATCAGCGTGCCCATCGTCGCCGCGGTCGCGATCTCGAACCTCCCCGAGGGCCTGTCCTCGACGGTCGGCATGAAAGCCGACGGCCGCTCCGCCCGCTACGTCTTCACCGTCTGGGGCGGGATCGCCGCGATCTCGGCCGCCGCAGCGCTGGTCGGCTTCCTGGTCTTCGCCACCGCACCGGGCGCGGTCGTGGCCTTCGTGACGACCGTCGCCGCCGGCGCGATCCTCGCCATGATCTCGAACACGATGATCCCCGAGGCGTTCGACCGCGACGACGTGCTCACCGGGCTGTACGCGGTGCTCGGGTTCGTGACGGCGTTCGCCTTGCACAGTGCTGGTTAGGACGCCGCTCCCCGCGCGGCGTCCCGCAGTCGGCCCGAGCGCGCGGCCGGGTCCCGAAGAGCGGCAGGCGCACGGCGACGCGGATCCGCTGGAACGCGGATCCCCGGG
>NZ_PSWH01000019.1:43537-70428 GCF_002932105.1 Rathayibacter sp. AY1C1
GCTCCCCGCGCGGCGTCCCGCAGTCGGCCCGAGCGCGCGGCCGGGTCCCGAAGAGCGGCAGGCGCACGGCGACGCGGATCCGCTGGAACGCGGATCCCCGGACACGCCTCGCGAGGACGCCGCCGCCTGCGGCACGGAGTGCGGTCAGCCGCTGAAGGCGGTGAGGGCGTCGTCGAGGATGCCGAGGCCGCGGGCGACCTCGGCGGGGGTGATGACGGCCGGCGGGACCACGTGGATCCGGTTGTCGGCGGTGAAGGGCAGGAGACCGTGAGACAGCAGGTCGGTCTTGAGGCGGGCGACGGAGGCCGCCGGCAGCGGGGTGCGCGCGGCCCGGTCGGTGACCAGCTCCAGCGCCCAGAACACTCCGGAGCCCCGGACCTCGCCGATCAGGTCGTGCTTCGCCTCGAGCGCCGCCAGGCCGGGGGCCAGGTGCTCCGAGCCGATGGTGCGCGCGTTGTCGACGATCCCCTCCTCCTCCATCGCCTCGAGCGTCGCGACGACGCTGGCCGCGGCGAGCGGGTGGCCCGAGTAGGTGAGACCGCCGGGGAAGACGCGCTCGTCGAAGTGGTGGGCGATCGGATCCGAGATGACGACGCCGCCGATCGGGACGTAGCCGGAGTTGACGCCCTTCGCGAAGGTGATCAGATCGGGGCGCACGTCGAAGGCGTCGAAGGCGAACCACTCCCCCGTGCGGCCGAAGCCCGCCATGACCTCGTCGAGGATCAGCTGAATGCCGTACCGGTCGGCGATCTCGCGGACACCCGCGAGGTAGCCGGGCGGCGGGGTGAGCACGCCGGCGGTGCCGGGGATGGTCTCGAGGAGGAACGCGGCGATCGACTCCGGCCCCTCCGCCTGCACGACGCGCTCGAGGTGGTGGAGGGCGCGCTCGCACTCCTGCTCGAGGGTCTCGGCCCAGAACTCGCTGCGGTACAGGTAGGGCCCGAAGGCGTGCACGTGCCCGCGGGAGTACTCGTTCGGAATGCGGCGCCAGTCGCCGGTCGAGACGATCGCCGCTCCCGTGTTGCCGTGGTACGAGCGGTACAGCGAGACGACCTTGTCGCGGCCGGTGAACAGCCGCGCCATGCGGATCGCGTTCTCGTTCGCGTCCGCGCCGCCGTTGGTGAAGAAGACCTTCTCCATGCCCTCGGGCGCCCGCTCGGTGATCAGGCGGGCCGCCTCGGCGCGGGTCTCGTTCGCGTAGGCGGGGCCGACGGTGGTGAGGACGCCCGCCTGCTCCTGGATCGCGGCGACGACCTTCGGGTGCTGGTAGCCGATGGTGACGTTCACGAGCTGGCTCGAGAAGTCGAGGTAGCGGGTGCCGTCGACGTCCCAGACCTCGGCGCCGAGACCGCCCGCGATCGGCAGCGGGTTCAGCGCGCCCTGCGCCGACCAGGAGTGGAACACGCGGGACCGGTCGGCGGCGGTGACCGAGGCGTTGTCGCGGACGGTGGGGGCGGTCGAGGACGTCATGCTCCCCATCGTGCCGCGCGCGCCTCGGAAGCGGGCGTGCGGATCCGTCGATCCGCGGACCCTACGATGGACGGAACGTCGAAGGGAGCCGCGCATGCCCGCGACCGTCCGCGATCTGCTGGCCGAACCGGCCTTCTGCCTCCGCGTGCTGGCCGGCGTCCACGACGAGGCCGACCTCGACGCCCCTCTGGTGTGGGCGCACTCCTCGGACCTCGTCGATCCGACGCCCTGGCTCGAGTCGGGCCAGCTGCTGCTGACCGACGGCGTCCACTTCACCGGGCACGACAGCGCCGAGTTCTCGGAGGAGTACGTCGCCCGGCTGCGCGGACGCGGCATCCGCGCGCTCGGCTTCGCCACCCGCATCGTGCACGACGAGGTGCCCGCCGCTCTCGTCACGGCGTGCGACCGCCAGGGCCTGCCGCTGCTGGAGGTGGCGGACCTGACTCCGTTCATGGGGATCATCCGGTTCGTCGCCGACGTGATCTCGCGGGAGCAGCGCGAGCGGCTGGAGTGGTCGCTCGAGGCGCAGCGGCGGGTCGCCCGCGCGGCGCTGCGGCCGGACGGGCTCGCGGCGATCCTCACCGAGCTGGAGCGGCAGCTGGACTGCTGGGTCGCCCTCTACGACGCGGCCGGGCAGAGGGTGCACCTGCCCACCCGGCTCGACGTGCCGGCGGAGGAGGCGGTCGCCGCGGCCGCGAGGCACGCGCTGACCCGCGGCAGCCGAGCGGGACTCCGGCTCGACGACGGCGGCGGGGTGACGCTGCAGACGATCGGGCGCCGCGACCACCTGCGCGGGGTGCTCGCCGTGGGGACGGGCACGCCGCTGGACCCGGCGGGCAGCGACCTCGTCGCGAGCGTCATCGCCCTGGCGAGCATCGCGCTGGAGCAGCGGCGCGCGCTGGACTCCTCCCGCCGGCAGCTGCGCTCCGGACTGCTCGAGCTGCTGGCCGCGGGAGCCTTCGACGTCGCCGAGAGCACCGCACGGCGCCTGGGGAGCCCGCTGCCCGCCGAGCCCGTGCGGGTGGTCGTGCAGAGCACGCCCGTGCACGGCGACTCGCTCCTCGACGAGCTGGAGGTCGTGGCGGAGGAGGACGGCGCGCGCCTGTTCTTCGCCGAGAGGGACGGCTCGCTCGTCGCCGTGGCCGCCGCCGACGGACTCGGGCCGCTGACCGCCGTGCTGGAGCGGCACGGCGCGAGCGCCGGCGCCTCCGCCCCGATCGGCTGGTCCGACCTGGACCGGGGCCTCGAGGAGGCGCGGCGCGCCGCCGAGCGGACAGGAGACAGGACGGTGGTCCGCTTCGAGGACGTCGCCGCCGAGGGGATGATCGGGCTCCTCGCCGCCGCCGGAGCCGCACCGCTCGCCCGCCGGATGCTCGCACCGCTGCTGACCCCGGAGGGAGCCGTGCTGCTCGAGAGCGCCCGCGTCTGGCTCCGCCGCAACGGCGCCTGGGAGCCCGCCGCCCGCGACCTCGGCGTGCACCGTCACACCCTCCGCAACCGCATCACCGCCGTCGAGCGCGCCCTCGGCCTCGACCTCGACGACGTCTCCGCCCGCACCGAGCTCTGGACGGCGCTGCGGCTGCACTCATAGCCGATCTCCTCCTTCGTCGTCGGTCGGCCGCGGTCGGCCTCAGAAGGTGGGGACGATGGGAAGAGCGGGTCGCGTACCGCGCACGACGATCCGCTCCCACGCGGATCGCCGGTTGCGCTCAGCCGTGCTCAGGAGCCGATCTCCTCCTGCGTCGTCGATCGGCCGCGGTCGGTCTCAGGAGGTGGGGACGCTGGGAAGAGCGGGTCGCGTACCGCGCACGACGATCCGCTCCCACGCGGATCGCCGGTTGCGCGGTGCTCAAGAGCCTCTCTCCTCCTGGCGTCGTCGATCGGCCGCGGTCGGCCTCAGAACGCGGGAACGATGGGAAGAGCGGGTCGCGTACCGCGCACGACGATCCGCTCCCACGCGGATCGCCGGTTGCGCTCGGCGGTGCTCAGAAGCCTCTCCGGTCGACCAAGCGCTTCCCGCCGGCGCGGAGCGCAACCGGCGATCCGCGTTCCAGCGGATCGACGTGCGCGGTACGCACGACGCCCTCGAGAACGGAACCACCCTCCCCAGCCGACTGCGGGCGATCGACGACGAAGGAGGAGAGAGGCTCACCAGCGCCGCGACTGCGGGCGATCGACGACGCCAGGAGGAGAGAGCCTCACGAGCACCGCTGAGCGCAACCGGTGATCCGCGTCCCAGCGGATCGACGTGCGCGGAACGCAGGACGCTCTGCGAGACGCGACCACCCTCCCAGGCCGACTGCGGGCGATCGACGACGAAGGAGGAGAGAGCCTAGGAATGCTGCGGGAACCCGAGGTTGATGCCGCCGTGGGAGGGGTCGAGCCAGCGGCTGGTGATGGCCTTCTGCTGGGTGAAGAAGCGGACGCCTTCGGCTCCGTGGGCCTTGGTGTCGCCGAAGAGGGACGCTTTCCATCCGCCGAAGGAGAACGTGGCGACGGGGACGGGGATGGGGACGTTGATGCCGATCATGCCGACTTCGACCTCGTTCTGGAAGCGGCGGGCCGCTCCTCCGTCGTTGGTGAAGATGGCCGTGCCGTTGCCGAACGCGCCGTTGTTGATCAGGGCGACGCCCTCCTCGTAGGAGGCGACGCGGACGATGGAGAGCACCGGTCCGAAGATCTCCTCCGTGTAGGCGCGGGAGGTCGTGGGGACCTTGTCGAGCAGGGTCGGGCCGAGCCAGAAGCCGTTCGCGTCGCCGTCCACCTCGATCCCGCGCCCGTCGATGACGACCTCCGCGCCGTCCTCCTCCGCGATCGCGATGTAGGAGGCGACCTTGTCGCGGTGCGCCTCGGTGATCAGCGGGCCCATGTCGCAGCCGCGGCGTCCGTCGCCGATGCTCAGGGTCGCGGCCCGCTCCTGGATCTTCGCGATCAGCTCGTCGGCGACGGGCTCGACCGCGACGACGACCGAGATCGCCATGCACCGCTCGCCCGCCGAGCCGAAGCCGGCGTTGATGGCGGAATCGGCGACGAGGTCGAGGTCCGCGTCGGGGAGCACCAGCATGTGGTTCTTCGCCCCACCGAGGGCCTGGACGCGCTTGCCGTGCTTCGTGCCCGTCTCGTAGACGTACTGCGCGATCGGGGTGGAGCCGACGAAGGAGATCGAGCGGACGTGGGGGTGCTCGAGCAGCCCGTCGACGGCCTGCTTGTCGCCGTTGAGCACCGTGTAGACGCCGTCGGGGAGGCCGGCCTCCTTCCAGAGGGCGCCGAGCCAGATCGCCGGGGACGGGTCCTTCTCGGAGGGCTTCACCACGACGGTGTTGCCGGCGGCGATGGCGATGGGGAAGAACCACATCGGAACCATCGCAGGGAAGTTGAAGGGGGAGATGATCCCGACCACGCCCAGCGGCTGCTTGGTCGAGTAGACGTCGACGCCCGTGGAGACCTGCTCCGAGTACTCGCCCTTGAGGTGGTGCGCGAGCCCGGTCGCGAACTCCACGACCTCCTGGCCTCGGGTGATCTCACCGAGCGCGTCCGAGACGACCTTGCCGTGCTCCGACGTGATCAGCTCGGCGAGCTCCTGCTTCTTCGCCTCGAGGAGCTCGCGGAAGCGGAAGACGATCTGCTGCCGCTTCGCGAGCGACGTGTCGCGCCAGGCGGGGAAGGCGGCCTTCGCGGAGGCGACGGCAGCGTCCACCTCGGCGGAGTCGGCGAGCGCGACCTCCTTGGTCGCGACTCCCAGCGCCGGGTCGTAGACGGGAGCGGTGCGGCCGGACGAGGAGGCCGAGGGAGCCCCGTCGATCCAGTGGCCGACGACGGACAGGGCGGTGGCGGGCTCGGCGATGCTCATGGCGACGACTGTAGGGGCGTGACCACGGCCGCGGGGGTGCCGATCCGTCCAGCGGCGGAGGGGTGGTCTGGACGGATCGGCGCGCTCAGTCGGTGGGACGGGAGGCGTCGGCGTCGGGCGAAGGGGTGGCCGCGTCGGGGCTCGAGGCGGCGGGGTCGGCCGCGCTCGGGCCCGCAGCGCCGGGATCCGCAGCGCCGAGGTCGGCGGCGTCCGGCTCCGCAGCGTCCGGCTCGGCAGCGTCCGGCTCCGCACCATCGGGATCGGCACCGGAGTCGGCGGCACCCTGCTCGGCTGTGCCGGTCTCCTCACCGCGCACCTCGGCAGCGGACGCTTCAGCCGCTGCCTCCGGCGCACCCGCCGGGTCGAACCGCGCCAGCGCCGCCGTGATGTTGTCGTGCCCGCCGCGCTCGTTCGCCCAGGCGACCAGCGCCTCCGCGAGCGTGACCGGATCCGCGCCCACCCTCTCCTGCGCCTCGCGCAGCACGCGCGCGAGGTCCTCGGCGGCGGACGCGTAGTTCCAGAGCCCGTCGGAGCAGACCAGCACCCAGCCCGGCTCGGTCAGCTCCTCGGAGGCGACCCGCGGCTCCTCGTCGTGCGCGTCGGCGCCGAGCCAGCGGGTGATGGCGTGAGCGTCGGGCGCCGTCTCGGCCTGCTCCCGCGGCACTCCCGAGGCGATCTGCTCCTGCGCCCACGAATCGTCGACCGTGAGCTGCCGCGGCTCGCCCGCGTCCGGCATCCAGTAGCTGCGGCTGTCGCCCACGTTGCCCGTGACGAGCAGCGCGCCGTCCAGCACCGCCGCGGTGAAGGTGCACGAGGGCGGATTCGACCGCTTCTCGGGCACGGCCGCGTCGATCGCTCCGGAGGCGCGCGCGGTGGCCATCTGCAGCAGCGCGCGCCAGCGGTCCGCTATCGCGCTCTCCCCGCCGACCTCGGCCTGCAGCGCGCTGAGTGCCGCACGGGCCGCGGCGAGCGACGCCTTGTCGGAGTCGGGGGTCGAGGAGACCCCGTCGCAGACCACGAGCAGCGCCGTCCTCAGAGAGCCGTCGGCGCCGGTGGTCGCCCCGAGCGCCATCGCGTCCTCGTTGGCCGGGTGCCGGAGCCCGCGGTCGCAGACGCCGCCGACCAGCGGGTGCGGCGCTTCGGCCCAGTGCTCGCGCTCGGTCGGAGCGGGGCGTCCGCACTGCTCGCAGTAGCCGTCCTCGGCGACCGCTCCCCCGCAGTAGACGCAGGCGGCGGATCCTCCGACGGCGACGGGCGGAGCGGAGGGGGTGGCCGCGACGATCAGCGGCGTCCCGCAGGCCTCGCAGAACGCGTCGCCCGTCGTGACCGGCTCGCCGCAGTTCGGGCAGGGAGTCGACAGCGCGCCGCTCATGTCAGCGTCCAGCGTCGGACCTCGTTGGCCCGGTCGACGAGGCGCAGGCGCTCGTCGCGCTCGCGAGTGGAGGCGGCGAGCGCGCGGTAGGAGGCCTCGAGGCCGTCGCGGATGGCGGCCTCGTTCGCCTCGACCCCGCCGAGGGTCGCTCCCTCGGCCGGGCCGTCGCGCCGCACCAGCTCGAGGGCGGAGGCGAGGACCTGAGTCGTGAGCTCGAGGCGGGTCCGCTGATCGATCGACACGGAGTCGACGCTCGCGAGGGCGGCCGAGAGCGCGGGCAGCCCGCGGCCCGACTCCGCCAGCAGCTCCGCCCGGCGGCGGCGCGCGTCGGAGTAGGAGGAGCGCGTGGGCGCGACGATGTCGAGCGCGTCGAGCGCCCCGTCGAGGTCGGAGCGCAGCTGCCGCACCCGCGCGAGACCGAAGGCGGCGGGTGCCGTGTAGTTCGCGTCGGCGCGGGCGCAGATCACGTAGAGGGACTCGGCGACCTCGGGCTCACCGCTCGCCTCGCACGCCGCGGCGAGCGCGAGCTTCGGGGCGAGCTCGCCGGGGACCTGGCCGTAGACGGTGTTGAAGGAGGCGCGGGCCCCGATGTCGTCGCCGCGCGCGAGCTGCGCGAGACCGCTCATCCAGACCGCCCGCCACTCCCACGGGTCCTCCGTGAGGATCTCGCCCGTCGCGCGGGCCGCCTCCTCCCAGCGATGCGCCTCGATCGCCGCCCGGGCGCGGGCGAGCCGCACCTCGACCGTCACGGTGGGCGCGAGCGCGAGAGCGCGCAGGCGCACGATCGGGTCGGCGACGTTCACGCCCGCGAGCCACGACCGGGCGGGATCGGACTCGTCGCGGCGGAGCGCCGGCAGCGCGTCCCACGGCGGGACGCGGTCGACCACGTCGGCCACGGGCGCCTCGAACAGGGCCGACTCCGTCGAGTGCAGCGCGGGGTGTCCGGGACCGCGGTCGGTCGCGACGACCTCGCGCAGCACCCCGAGCAGCTGGCCGCGCATCTCGTCCACCGTGGCGAAGCGGTCCTGCGGGTCGGGAGCGCACGCCTTCGCGATCAGGCGGTAGAAGGAGTCGTAGCGCTGGAACAGCGGCGTCTCCGACACGGGCGGCAGCGAGGCGACGAAGGTCGTCTGGTTGCCGCGGAAGTCGAGCACCAGCGAGGCCAGCGTGCGGCCGATCGTGTAGACGTCGGAGGCGACCGAGGGACCGAGGTCGGCGACCTCCGGAGCCTGGTAGCCGACGGTGCCGTAGATGGCGGAGTCCTCGTCGTCGATCCGGCGCACTCCGCCGAGGTCGATCAGCTTGACCTGGTCGCCCACCTGGATCATGTTGTCCGGCTTGAAGTCGCAGTAGAGCAGGCCGTGGTCGTGCAGGTAGGCGAAGGCGGGCATGACCTCGAGCACGAAGGCGAGCGCCTGGTCCACCGGCAGCGGATCCGCGGCGCCGCCGTTGGCGTCCAGCCGCTCCTTCAGGATCTGCTTGAGGCTCGGCCCGCCGACGTACTCCATCACGATGTAGCCGGCGCCGTCGTGCAGGACGAAGTTGTAGATCTCGACGATCAGCGGGTGCTCGACCTCGGCCAGGAACCGGCGCTCGGTGACGGCCGCCGCGTACGCATCGGGGTCGCCGGAGTTGAGCAGGCCCTTGAGCACCACCCAGCGCCCCGAGACGTTCCGGTCGCGCGCGAGGTAGATCCAGCCGAGGCCGCCGTAGGCCAGGCAGCCGACGACCTCGTACTGGCCGCCGACGACGTCGCCCTTCACCAGCTGCGGAGTGAACGAGAACGGCGTGCGGCAGTTGGGGCAGAACCCCTCGGTGCGGCCGGGCCGACCGTCGCGCCCGCGGCCGACGGCCGTGCCGCAGTGCGAGCAGAAGCGCTTGCGCTCGGGGAGGACCGCCTCGGTCATCAGAGCGGCCATCGGGTCGGCGGCCGGGCGGGACGGGACGGTGGTGAGCCCGGCGCCGAGCCTCGGGCCGCGCAGTCGGGTCGAGGTGGTGCCGACGCGGCGGGTGACCTTCGAGCCGGTCTGCGCCGTGCGGGCGGAGCCGAGGGCGGCGGTGGCGAGGCGGGCGGAGGAGGTGCGCGTGCTGCGCGCGGTGGCCGACTCCTCCGCGGGCCCGGGTGCCGTGGCGCCGGGGGTGCCCTCGACGAAGCCGGTGCCGAAGGCGGCGGAGGCGGTGGCCGGCGGGGAGGTCGGAGCGGCGCGGCGCGCGGTCGGCGTGGAGGCGGCGGCGCCCTCCTCGGGCGGGAGGCCGCAGACGTTGCAGTAGCCGTCCTCGATCGTCCCGGTGCAGCCGGGAGTCGCGGTGCAGGGGGCGCCGTTCATAAAGTGGCCTTCCGGTGGTGCGCGGGGTCGGGGTGCGGGAGGTCGCGGGTGACGACGTCGTACTGCTCGACCAGGTGGCGGGCGAGCGGGACGGAGCAGGGCACCGCGTCGAGAGCGGCGCGCACCTCCTCCTCGGCCGCGACGCCGACGGCGGTGGCAGCGCGGCCGTTGCCCTCGGCACGCTCCCGCAGCGCCCGGAGGCGGAAGCCGAGGGCGGCCCGTTCGCGCAGCGGCGAGGTGTAAGCGGCCTCGACCGCGTCGAACGCGCGGCCGACGGCGGTCAGGCGGGCGAGGTGCGCGTCGAGCGCCTCGCGGTCGGACGGAGGATCGCCCAGCCGGGAGACGTCGGGCACGGCCAGCCGCGGCGGGTCGGCGATCTCGCGGCGGCAGCGGGCCACGAGCTCGCGCAGCGGCGCCTCGCGGCGCTCGGCCGCCTCCGCCAGCTCGCGCGCCCGACGGCGGTCGCGCTCGAGTCCGCGCCGCTCGGACGCGGCGATGATCAGGTCGCGCTCGAGCCGGGCGGAGTCGCTCTCGAGCTGGCCGAGCGGCCCCGACACGTCGGCTCCCCGACCCGCCCGCTCGGCGAGCGCGTCGAGGCGGGAGCGCAGCACGGCGACCCGCTCCGCCCGCTCGCGGTCGACCGTGCCGCCGCCGTCACGGGTGAGGTCGCGGCAGCGCTCGATCTCGGCGCGCACCCCCACGATCCGCCCGGCGACGTCGGTGCCGCTGGGGTCGAGCTCGAGCCGGGAGCGCAGCTGGCCGACGACCGCGTCGCAGAGGCGCACCGCCTCCACCAGCGAGACCGCGCCGCTCCCGGAGGCGTCGAGACGGCCCCAGATCAGCTGCGACATCCGCTCGCGCGCCGCGACGTCGACGCGGCCGGAGTCCCAGACCGCCTCGAGCTCGGCGAGGCGCCGGGTGACGGACTCGCGGAGCGACTGGGCGAGCACCACGTCGGCCGTGTAGTTCTCGGCCTGCGGCGACGCCAGCGCGGCGGCGTCCAGCCGCGAGAGCTCGCGCGTGGTCCGCTGGAGCCAGCGGGTGAGAGCGGCGAGGTACTCGAAGAGCTCGCGCTGCGGCGCGGCCTCCCCCAGCCGGCCCGGAGCGACGGGGGTCCCCTCCGCGAGACCGGTGCTCATCGGCCGTACACCGGGGCCGGCGGCGAGGCCTCGCCGAGGACCCCGAGCCAGCGCTCGTAGATGCTCTGCCAGCGGCCGTCGCTGCGGATGCTCTCGAGCGAGGCGTTGACGAAGCGCACGAAGTCGGGGTCGTCGGCGGGCAGGCCGAGGCCGTAGGGCTCCGAGCTCAGGGCGTCGCCGACGACCTTCGCGTACGGGTCCTGCGCCACGAAGCCCGCGAGGATCGTGTCGTCGCCCGCGATGGCGTCGACCTCTCCTGCCTGGAAGAGGGCGAGGCACTGCGAGTGCGTGGCGGCCTCGACGGCCTCGACCTCCGGGTAGTCGTTCTGCAGGCGGCTGAGCGTCGTGGTGCCGCTGGGCGCGCAGACCCTCTCGCCGTCGAGGTCGCCGATGCCCGTGATCGGGACGCCGTCGGGGTCGTCGGAGACGAGCACCTTGAGGCCGGCGTCGTAGTACTCGGACGAGAAGGCGATCGAGCTCCAGCGATCGCAGGTCATCGTGAGGGTGCGGGCCACCATGTCGACCTGCGGGGCGCCGTCGCCGCCGGTGAGCGCGGGGAGGCGCTGAGCGGAGGTGATCACGACGTAGTCGATGGAGTCGCTGCCGAGGATCGCCCGGGCGACCTCGCGGGCGATGTCGACGTCGAAGCCCTCGATCGCCCCCGTGATCGGGTTGCGGGCGCTCATCAGGAGGGTGTCGGCCGAGACGCCGACGCGCAGGGTCCCGCGCCCGCGGATCTCCGCGAGCCTGGTGCTGTCGGTCACGCCGGTCGGCGCGTAGGAGGTGACCGCCGAGGGCGAGCAGTCCGCCGCGGCAGGAGCGGCGGGAGCGGACGCGCTCGCCGTCGGAGTCGGGGTCGCCGCGGCGAGGGGCGTGCCGAGGTCGTCCGCCCCCGTCGTGCAGCCGGTGAGGGCGAGAGCCGCGGCGGTGGCCAGGGCGAGGGCGGCGGCGCGCAGGCGGTTCATCGGTACTCCTCCAGTCGCTGGGCGATGCCGCGCCAGGCGAACACGGCTCCGGCGAGACCGGCCGCCAGCAGGATCCACGAGACGAGGGTCGCGAACTCCGCGCCTCGATCGAGCGTGGTGGCGGCGGCCAGTGCCTTCTCCTGCACCACGTCGCGGGCGTCGTCGGAGAAGGTGGTGAAGAGCTCGTTCGGCGTGCCGTTCCCGGTGATCGTGGCGACGCGGACGGCCTGGTCCCAGTTCCCGGCGTCGTCCGCCTCCCGGATCTCCTCGTGGAACGACTGCCACTGCCCGAACTCGTCGACGAGCCGCGTCCTCGCCAGCTCGTCCTGCAGGTCGCCCGAGAGCTTCTCCCGGGCGGAGTCGACGGCCTGGGTGTAGCGCTCCTCGAGTGCGGCGCCGGAGCCGCGCTTGATCAGCGTGAAGCTCTCGAGCGACTTGGCGTCGCTCGCGGCGATGAGCGCGTTCGACACGGTGAGCGCCTCGCGGTAGGACTCGACCCGCGCCGTCCCCGCGTCCGCCGCGACCGATCCGTAGGCGAGCGCCCCGCCGACGCCGACGACCAGCAGGAGGGCGGTCCCCGTGGCGAGCGGGCGGTTGAGGTAGCGGTGCGTGCGGCGGGCGAGCCAGAGCTGCGCCGCCAGGAGGAGGACCAGCATCACGAGCGAGCCGATCATGAGCAGGACGCTCCAGCGGACGGCGTCGTAGGCGGCCGCGACCCGGTCGGCGCCGGAGTCGACGAGCCCGTCGAGGTCCTCGAGGATGCCGCCGTCTCCCGAGAGGGCCGTCGACGCCTGGTCGAGGTACGCCGAGGCGACGGGGAAGCCCTGCCGGTTGTTGGCTCGCGCCTGCTCGATCAGCCCGCTGTAGGTCGTGATGCTGCTGGCGACCCGGGCGAGGGCCCGGGTGTCCGCCGAGTCGGCGGCCGAGAGTCCGGCGATCGCGGAGGCGGCGCCGGTGAGGCTCGAGACGTACGACGCCCGCAGCTCGGTCGGCTCCAGTCCGCCGACGAGGAAGGTGTTGGCCGCGATCGCGTTGGCGTCCACCAGCAGCGTGCGGACGTTCTGCACGCCGAGGAGCTGCGCCGACTGCTCCCGGGCCGTCGTCGCGGCGCGCGCCTGCATCGCTCCTGCCTGCTGCGCGAACACGCCGAACAGCACGGCCGCCAGGGCCGTCAGGGCGAGCAGGAGGCGCAGCGTGGCCGGAGTGGTCGCGGTCGCGCGGGCCAGCAGCGACGGCTTCCGCTGCGCCGGCCGGTTGGCGACCTGGACGAGGGGCGGCTCGGGGATCCTCTGCGCGGGCGGCGCGGCGGGTGCGGTGCTCAACGGCTCTCCTCCTCGGGGTCGTCGGTTACGGGGACGGCCGCGCCGCTCGGGGCGGCGTCCGCCTGCCCGAAGGCCTCCTCAGAGCCGTCGACCGCGCCCTCGTCGTCGTCGCCGGCTCCGTCCGGGCTGCTCGAAGCTTCGGGGCTCTCCACCACGTCCTCGGGGAGCAGGATGCGCAGCTCGTCGAGCGTCGGCTCCTCCACGTCGCGGAGGCGCCAGGCGTGCCGGGCGATCGCCGCGTCGAGGACGTTGCGGACCCAGCGCCCGTTGCCGAACGCCTCCGTGCGCTGCTGCGCCGAGGCGAGGCCCGCGAACGCGGCGAGCGCCTCCTCCGTCGGCTCGAAGTCCGCGGAGGCGGCGAGGCGGCCGAAGATCGCCGAGAGCTCGTCGTCGGAGTAGTCGGCGAAGTCGATCGTGGTCGAGAAGCGGCTGGCGAGACCCGGGTTCGTGTCGAGGAAGCCCTGCATCGGCCCGGAGTAGCCGGCGACGATCACGACGAGGTCGCCGCGGTGGTCCTCCATGTCCTTCACGAGGGTGGTGACCGCCTCCGCGCCGTACTGGTCGAGCGCGAGCGCGTAGGCCTCGTCGATGAAGAGGACGCCGCCGCGCGCGGAGGCGATCACCTCCGCGGTCTTCGTCGCGGTCTGCCCGAGGTAGCCGGCCACCAGCTCCGATCGGTCGACCTCGACGAGCACGCCCTTCGAGAGGATGCCGAGCGAGCGGTAGATCCGCGAGACCAGCCGCGCCACCGTCGTCTTGCCCGTGCCGGGGTTCCCCGTGAAGACGAGGTGGCGGGTGAGCGTGGGCGTGCTGAGACCGGCGGCCTGGCGCAGGGTGTCGATCCGGAGCAGCTGCGTCTGCCGCTTGATCTCGCTCTTCACCCGGTCGAGGCCGATCAGCGCGTCGAGCTCGGCGAGCAGGTCGTCGATGGACTCCGGCGGGTCGAGCGGCTCCGGCTCGGAGGCGGGCTCCGCGGCGGGAGCGGCGGCGGGCGCCGGCTCGTCCTGCGGACCGTCGTGCTCGGTCCGGCGGAGGCGCTCGAGGATCTCGTCGACCCCGGGCACGCCGGCGGGCAGACCGGTCGGCAGGTCGGCGCTCGCGGCACCGTCCGGCGTCCGGCCGGTCGTGTGCGGTACTCCGCCGCTCGTCGTCGGAGCGGCGCCCCGGGCGCCCGGGACGGCGGAGAGCTGGGCCGCGGCGGTCGCGGAGGCGGAGGCGATGCCGCCGATGCCCGGGTCGCCGAGAGCGCTGGCCGCCGAGACGACCTCGGTCAGGGCGCGGGCGTAGGCGGAGGAGTGGTGAGAGCCCGCGCCGACCAGGGCGGCCAGCTGATCGGTCGGCCCCGACCGCCAGCGCCGGCCGCTCGAGGCGGCGGTGAAGAACGCCTCCAGACCGCCCGTCGCGCCGGTCGCGGCGAGCCAGTCCTGTCCGGCGCCGCGGATCGACTCGGCGACGGCGGCGGCCAGCCGCGCACCCTCGTCGCGGACGGCCGCGGCGTCGAGGCCGGCGGCCGTCCCCGCGAGCACGAGGGCGTCCAGCGCCGGGGCGAGCGCGGTCACGAGGCGCTCGGCGGGGTCAGCGAGCCGGATCCGGACGGCGCTCCCGGCTGCGGAGGCGCGTCGAGACCGCTCGGGGAGAGCGAGGACTCCGTGAACTTCTCGGCCAGGAACTGCCCGTGCGCGATCAGCGCCGAGGCGTCCTGCCGCGAGACGGCGTCCGAGATGCGGTCGAGCGTGCCTCCGAGGAGGTCGAGCTGGTCGCAGAGGATCATCAGCGAGGTCTTCCCCCTGTGCACGGCGCGGCGGTCGGCGAAGTCCCTCGGCAGGCGGAGGTAGCCCTCCACCGCCTCGGGGAGGTAGCTGGTCGCGGTCGCGACGACGGTGTGGCCCTGCCGGCTCATCCCGCCGAGGCGGTCGAGACGGGGCACCATCTCGCGGACCGTCTCGTCGATCCGCTGGATGCGCGCCGCGACGATGCCGGGCACCCGGCCCTCCGTCCGCGTGCCGACCCGGTCGAGCGCCGCGAGGATGTCGTCGCTCGTCGGGACGCTCGGCAGAGCGGGCGCGGTCTCCTCCGGCGCCGCGGGGGCACCCGTGAACAGTCGGGAGAACCAGCCCATCGGCTAGCGGCCGAGATCGAGCGAGGACGTCGCGTCGATGTCCGAGTTGCTGCGGCGGGCCCGCTCGACGTACTCGCCGGCCTTCGCCGTCTCGGTCTGCAGGACTCCGACGGTCTGGGCCATGCTGTCGAGCGCCTTGATCTTGAAGTCCGAGATCGAGTCCATCGTCTGGTAGATGTTCGCGAACGCGGCCTGCAGCTGCGGCAGCCCGACCGTGGCCGAGGCGGCCTGCGACTGGATCGAGGCCGACTGGTCGGCGAGCATGCGCGAGGTGGCCTCGATCATGTTGGACGTCGTGGTGTTCAGCGCCGTGATCTGATCGAGCACGAGGCGCTGGTTGGCGAGCGCCTGCGCCACGATGACCGCCGTGCGCAGCGCCGAGACGGTCGTGGTCGTCGCGCGGTCGACGCCCTTGATCAGCTCGACGTTGTTCTTGATGACGACGTCGATCGCGAGGTAGCCCTGGATCGACACGGCCAGCTGGGTCAGCAGGTCCTGGTGCTTCTGGCGCGCGTAGAAGAGGACGTCCTCGCGCAGCGCCTTCGCCCGCTCCGGATCGGTCGCGTCGAGCTCGGCGATCTTCGCCGAGAGCTTCACGTCGAGCCGCTCGGCGACGTAGATGTACTCGTTGAGACGGGTCATCGTCTCCCAGAGGTTCTGCTTCTCGAGATTCAGGGCCGCGTTGTCCTTCCGCAGCTCGTCCTGCCCGTCGTACAGGGCCTGGATGATCGCGTTCAGGTGCGACTGGGCGCTCTCGTAGCGGCGGAAGTAGTCGGTGATCTTGTTGCCGAACGGGATGAAGCCCAGGATCTTCTTCTGCAGGTTGTCCTCGGACGGGTCCAGATCCTCCACCGTGCGGCGCAGCTCGAGCAGCGTCTTGCCGATGGTCGACCCCTCGGAGAGCCCGCCCTCCTGGAGGGCGCGCACCGGCGTGCTCAGCAGCCGGTTCGACGAGTCGGCGGCCGAGCGGATGTCGGCGTCGCCCATCGTGCGGATGTCGTTGGCCCGCGTCGCGAACTCGGGGCTGCGGGACTCCGTCGCCAGGAGCGTGTCGAGGTAGCCGTCGACCTTCGCCTCGAGGCCGGGCAGGGCGGCTTCGGGCACCTTCGGCGCGATCGACGGCGCCGAGGTGGTCGGCACCGCCGCCACCGGCTCCGGAGGCGTGAGCGAGAGGGCGTTCTGGACGGGCGGCTGCAGGGCCTCGGTCATCGGGATCCTCACCGTTCCTGGCGCTCGGCGCCGACTGGGATGAACGTCCGCCCAGCATATCCCGGGCCCTCCCGCGGGATCCCCGCGAGCCGCCTCGCCCGAGGACTCGACGCGATCGGGCGGCTGTGGAGGAGCGTCCGCCGCCGGTCAGACCGCCTTCGGGCGCCTCCGCAGCGTCGCCACCGCGACTCCGGCCAGGGCGAGCGCGCCTCCGAGCAGCGCGGCGAGCGGCGGGGTCTCGCCCAGGACGAGCCAGGACAGCAGCACCACCACCGCGGGCACCGCGTAGGTGGACGCCGCGGTGCGACCCGCGCTGGAGCGCGCGAGGACGTACCCCCACGTCGTGAAGGCGACGGCCGTCGGGAAGATCCCGAGGTAGACCACGGCCAGGATCGAGGAGAGAGGAGCGGCGGCGAGCGCCTCGACGAGCTCCGGGGCGAAGGGCAGGCACGCGACCGTGCCGGCGAGGCAGCCGAGCCAGGTCATCGTCGGTGCGTCGATCCGTCCCAGCAGGCGCTTCTGAAGGGTCGCCGCGCTGCCGTAGACGACGGCGGCGACCAGGCCGAGGGCGACGCCGATCACGTCGAACTGCCCGGTGGAGGTGGAGAACGCGATCACCGCGACGCCGGTCAGCGCCACGAGCATCCCGGCGAGGAGACGGCGGGGGAACCCCTCCCCCAGCAGCAGCCCGGCGAGCACGGCGGTGATCATCGGCGCGATGTTCACCAGCAGCGCCGCCGTCCCCGCGTCGACATGCCGCTCCGCAGCGTTCAACGCCAGGTTGTAGACCCCGAACCAGGCGACCCCCCAGCCCAGCACGAGCAGGAGGAGGCGCCCGCGCGGGACCGCCGTGCGCGGATCCGGAGCCGCCTCCGAGCGGCGCCTCCGGGCGGTGAGGACGACGCGCACCACCGTGAGCGCGAGCGACCCCACCACGATGCGGCCGAGGGTCAGCGCGCCCGGGCCGAAGTCCTCCGTCGTGGCGCGGATGCCGACGAAGGCCGACGCCCAGAGCAGGACGGTGACCGCGATCGCGCCCCACAGCAGGAGGGCGTCCCTCGTGGAGGGCGGGGCGGAGGAGGAGACGTCGGTCATGAGGCCATCGTGGCGCCGCCGGGGATTCAGCACCAGTTCCGTTCACTGTCGGATCGTTCAGCCGGACTGTACGGTCGTCTCATGCTCGACGTGCACCGGCTCCGCATCCTCCGCTCCGTCGTCGCCTCCGGCTCGATCGCGGGAGCCGCCTCCGGCCTCGGCTACACGCCGTCCGCCGTCAGCCAGCACCTCTCCGCTCTGCAGCGCGAGACCGGACTGACCCTGCTGGAGCGGGTGGGCCGCGGCGTCCGCCCGACCCCAGCCGGACGCGCCCTCGCCGCCCAGGCGGACCGCATCCTCGAGCGCCTCGCCGAAGCGGAGGCCGTGGTGGACGAGCTGCGCGAAGGCCGCTCCGGCCGCCTCTCGGTGACGTACTTCGCCTCCGTCGGCAGCGCCTGGATGCCGGAGGTCGCCCGCCGGCTGACCGCCGCGTTCCCCGGCCTCGCCCTCGATCTGCGCCTGGGAGAGGAGCTCGACGACGACCTCGGCGCGCGCCCCGACGTGCAGCTCCTCGTCGCCTCCTCCGAGCCGACCGCCCCCGGATTCACGGCGCACCACCTCCTCGACGACCCCTACCTCGTCGTCCTGCCCGACGGTCATCCGCTCGCCTCCCGGAGCGAGATCGACCTCGCCGAGCTCGCGAACGAGCGCTGGGTCGACAACGACCTGCCCACCGGCTGGTGCCGCCGGAACGTCGTGGAGGCCTGCGCCGCCGCCGGGTTCGCGCCGCCCTTCCACGTCCAGGCCAACGACCACATCACCGCCGCCGCGTTCGTCGCCGCGGGCATGGGCGTGACGGTCCTGCCGGAGCTCGCGGCCCACCGCCTGCCGGACGGCGTCCGCGCCGTGCCCGTCGTCCGTCCCCGGCCCGTCCGCTCCCTCGAGGCCGTCGTGCGGAACTCCGCCGCCTCCTCCGCACCGGTGGCCCTGGTGCTGGAGACACTGAAGGCCCTCGCCGCGCGCCGCTGAGCGCCTGCACGGGCGAGCTCGCAGCACATCGGAGCACGATGGGCGCGTGAGCTCCGTCGAACCCGTCACCCGTTCCGCGCCCGCGCTCGGCGGACCGCGCATCCTGAAGCAGCGCTGGACCGAGGCGACGTTCCTGCACTGGCGGGTCGACCCCGCCCTGGTGGCGCCCCACCTCCCGGCCGGGACGAGGCCCGACGAGCACGACGGCTCCTCCTGGGTGGGCCTGATCCCGTTCCGGCTCTCGCGGACGGCCTTCCTCGGCGGCCCGCGGGTGCCCTGGCTCGGCACCTTCCCCGAGGTGAACGTCCGGCTCTACTCCGTCGACGAGCAGGGACGACGCGGAGTCGTGTTCGTCTCGCTCGACGCCTCCCACCTCCTTCCCGTGCTCACCGCGCAGGCGGTGTTCGGGCTCCCCTACCGCTGGGCCCGGATGAGCATCGAGCACCGCCACGGCGCGGTGATCTACGACACGATCCGGCACTCGGACTCGGCCGCCCGCTCCCGGATCGTCGTCCGCCCGGGCGACCCGGTCGGCGAGGACCCGCTCGCCTCGTTCCTCACTGCACGCTGGGCCTACCACGAGCGCCACCTGGGCTCCACCTGGTACGGCCGCAACCTGCACCGGCCGTGGCCGCTGCGCCGCGCGGAGCTGCTGGCGCTCGACGACGGGCTGCTCGACGCCGCGGGCTTCCCCGGGCTGGCGACGCGCGCGCCGGACTCGGTGCTGTACTCGGCGGGAGTGGAGACCGTGTTCACGGTGCCGCGGAAGGTGTGAGGGGGGCGACGCTCCTCCACAGACGGTTCTTCGCGATGCTGTCCGATGAAACGGCGCTCCCGAGGCCCACGGCGAGACTTCGTCCGGTGAGATCAGGGCATGAAGGAATCGGCGACAGTAGACGACGCGCTCACGGAGGCGCTCGCGCTCGCCGGCTCACGGCACGCTGAGCGGTCCGCCGTCGAGGCATCCCGGTACCGGGCAGTCGAGGAGGCACGCCGCCTCGCGATGGCGGCACCGGCGGCGCTCGTCGGCGAGCACGTCCAGGTGCAGGTGGATCGGGCGAAGGCGGCGCACCGGGCGCTGATCGCGGAGCTCGCGACGGGACTTCGGGTCTCGGAGGCGCACGCCTCTGCACTGGTCGACGAGGCGCGCCTGCTGGTGAACGACCTCCCGGCGACGTTGCGCGCACTCGCGGACGGAGCGCTCTCCCCCGAGCATGCGCGACTCGTGGTGCGAGGAGCACTCGACGTCCCCGCCGAGGTCCGTGGGCGCTTCGACGAGGAGGCCGCCACGATCGCGGTCGCCTGCACGCCGCCCCAGCTGCGACGCGCCCTCCGGTCGCTCCGGGAACGGCTGCACCCGCAGACGCTCAGCGAACGTCATAGGGACTGCGCCCGTCGTCGCGCGCTCTGGGTGGAGGGCCTCGACGACGGGATGGCGATCCTGCACCTCTACACCGCAGCTCCCGATGTGCTCGGCGCGATGGACAGGATCGACCGGGCCGCCCGCTCCCTCGCGGATCTGCCGGACGAGGAGCGGACGCTGGGCCAGCTCCGCGCAGACATCGCCGCTGCGCTGCTGGTCGACGGGGAGACATCGGCCGACGGAGACGGCACGTCGATGCCGGCGGGAGTGCGCGCCGAAGTCGCGGTGACCGTGCCGGCGCTGACCCTCCTCGGGCGGTCCGACCAGCCCGCCGTCCTCGACGGATACGGACCCGTCGATCCGGAGACCGCGCGGCGTCTCACAGCAGGTGCTCCCTCGTTCACGCGGCTGCTCACCCATCCGGAGAGCGGAGCGGTCCTCTCCGTCGGACGCGACTCCTACCGAGTGCCGGCGGACCTGCGTCGCCACCTCCAGCACCGCGACGGGACCTGCCGGTTCCCGGGATGCACCCGCAGCACCCGCCACGCGGACGTCGACCACGCGAACGACTGGCACCACGGAGGCACCACGTCGGCCGACAACCTCGCGCACCTCTGCCGACACCACCACCGGCTCCGCCACACCACGGGGTGGACCCACCGGCAGGAGCCGGACGGCACGCTGCACTGGACGAGCCCGACGGGACGGCAGCATGTCACCCGGCCCGGGGAGCCGGGGAACGGGACGGAGGGCGGACACGATCCGACCGGGACCGGCGGGCCGTGACAAGGGGCAGGTCGGGTGGCGTGGACGGGCAGGTCAAGGGGCGGGCCCGCTTCGGCGCGCCCGCGTAGCGTGGACGGCACGGGCCGATAGGCGCGGAAGCGACAAGAGGGGCAGCGACATGGCAGGAACGAAGGACAGGAAAGACGCGACGACGGGGACCTCCGCGGTGCTCTTCGACATCGACGGGACCCTCGCCGACACGAACTTCCTCCACGTCGAGGCGTGGTCGCGCGCCTTCTGGCAGGCCGACCTCGTCGTGCCCGCCTGGCGCATCCAACGAGCGATCGGCGCAGACTCGTCGGAGCTGCTCGACATGCTCCTCGAGGACGAAGTGAAGGAGGAGCAGCGCGCACTGGTGAAGTCGCTGCACACCAAGAACTACGCCGAGACGACAGCACGCATCGTTCCACTTCCGGGAGCTCGCGAGCTCGTCGCGACGCTCGTAGGTCGAGGCGTCCACGTCGTCCTCGCCACCTCGGCACCGCAGAACGAGCTGGACGTGCTTCTCGACGTCCTCGCCTTCGGCGGGTCCGTCCACGCTGTCACCAGCGGCGCCGACGTCTCCACCGCCAAGCCAGCACCCGACCTGATCTCTATCGCGCTCGACCGCGCGGGTGTCTCCGTCGACCGCGCCGTCATGGTCGGCGACGCGACCTGGGACGTCCTGGCCGCCGAGCGCGCGGGCCTGGCAACGGTCGGAGTCCTCTCCGGCGGAACCTCGGAGCACGAACTCCGCGAGGCCGGAGCCGTCGCCGTCTACGAGGACGCGGCGGCCGTCCTCACCGGTCTCGGTGAAGGGCCCCTCGCGAGCCTCCTGAACTGACCGACCGCCACCCCAGGAGGCTCACGAGCCTCAGTCGCGGGGTCGCCGTCGCAGCACGAGGAGCGTCACTCCGATGGCGGCGGCGACCGCGGCGAGAGCGCCGCCGATCCACAGGACGTCCCCGAGGAGTGCCGGGTCCGATCCGGACGTCGCCTGCGCTTCGTCGGCGGACTCGGCCTGTCCTCCTGAGACCGCGACGGTGCCGTTGCAGTCCGGGACCGAGTCCGACCCGTCGGCGAGCGCGGTCCCGTCGGACGGCGCCCAGTCGAACGCGTACTGGCCCGACACGGGGTGCCCGTCGGTGGACACGACCTGCCAGGTCACCTCGTACTCCCCCGCCGCGCCGAGCTCGAGCGGCATCGACGCTTCCGGCCCGACGACGCTGACGCAGCCGTCGCCGTAGTAGAGCCCGTCCGGCCCGACGACGCGCAGAGCCGCCGCCGTTCCGTCCGTCCCGAGGACGAGCAGGTCGTCGTTCGTCGTCAGCACCAGCGTTCCCGGCTGCTCCGTCACGGTCGAGTCCGCAGCGGGAGTCGTCGAGACGAGGTAGTTGTGCGCGCTGGCGGGCGCCGCCACCGCGATCGAGCCGAGCAGCCCGATCGCGGTAACGGCGACGAGGGCCTTCCGACGGGTCACGCCGACGCCCGGGGTCCGCGGCGGCGGGAGGCGAGCCCGACGGCCACGCCGACCGCGCCGACGACGAGCCCGCCGACTCCGAGGATGCGGGCGAGCACGTCGTCGCCGCTCGTGGCCGTCGTCGCCGAGGCGGTGGTCGCGACCGCGTCGTCACCGTCGCCGTCGTCGTCGTGTCCGCCCCCGTGGCCGGAACCCGCTTCCGCCGCGGTCACCGCGACGGTGGGAGCGGGCAGCTCGGGCTCGTCCTGGCCGTCGACGGTCGGCTGGTCCCAGGCGGTGCTGCCGGTCTCGCACGTCTGCAGCACGGGGAACTCCAGCGTGGAGCCCGCCGCGTCCTCGGGGAGCTGAAGCTGGAGGGCGACGGTGTCGCGGTAGCCGTCGGCGAGGGGCGTCTTCGCCGTGTAGACCACGTCCGAGACCCGCTTGGTCGCGGTGTTCCCGTGGGAGTCGGTGACCGGGTCGGCGATCGCGACCTCGTTCTTCACGACGTCCCAGTTCGGGTTGATCGTCGGGCTGACCGAGTTGATGCCGTCGGGCATCGTGATCGTGAGTCCCGTCGTCGGCGAGCCCTCGCAGCCGTGGGCCAGCGAGAACGTCACCACCGTGTACGAGCCGGCGGCGGTGCTGCTCGCCGCCGCGGTCACGTGGGCGCTGGCCGCAGTGGGCGCGGCGACAGCGAGCGCGATCGATCCGGCGGCGACGAGTGCGCCGCTGCCGACGAGGCGGAGCCGCGAGAAGGAAGAAGAAGAAGAAGAAGAACGGGTCATGACGGTCGTGTCCTCGGGGGAGATCCGGCGCGGGGCCGGGAGTTCTGGACGCAGCGCGGGTTCGCGGTGCATGCGGAGGCGCCGACCGGAGCCGCTCCCGCACGGGAGGGGCGTCAGGCGGCGCGGAGGACCCGCAGCGGCGGCCCGCGGTGCCGGAGGATCGAGAGGACCGCGTCGAGGGAACGGGGCGCCCGCGGCTCGGGGGTGCCCGTCATCGAGACGCCGGGTGCCGACGGGAGCGCGACCGCGGACGCGCGGGCGACGATCCGTACGACGACGCGCTGGAGGCCTGCTCCCAGCGTCCAGAAGAGGCGCTCGCCGTACCGGAACGCCGCGATCGTGAAGGCAGCCGCAGCGAGGTGGGCGACGAGCATCAGCGGAGCGTGGGCCGCGTGTCCGCCTCCGCCGGCGATCAGCTCGATGGTCGACCCGTCGTGGAAGTGCGCGCCGGTGCCCGTCGTCCCGACCACGCTCACCTCCCCACCGCTGCCCGTGATGAGGAAGAGGCCGTGGTACGCGATCTGGCTGAGGAGCACGGAGAGCGTCAGCCGGGGAAGGGACGGACGGCGCCCCGAGAGGAGGACGCAGACGACGACGGCGAACGCCGCGGCGAGGGCGAGCACGGCAGGAGCGGGGGTCTCGGCGCCCGCGAGCGTGTGGGAGGCGGCGGCCGTGGCGGTCGCGGCGAGAGCGGCGGCGACGCCGCGAGCCACTCGTGCACCTCGGGTCTGCAATCGCCCGTCCTCTCGTCGTCGCGTCGACGCGTGCGCGCGACGTCTCCAGGGTAATCGACGCGGCGGAGCAGCTCCCCGCCGTCCCGGTTCCCTGCCGTTACGAAGCCGTTACCTAGATCACCGAAAGAAATCCAAACCCCCGCAGGGAGGGCTCCGAACACATGTCAACGGCCGCGACACGGTCCACACAGAACAGGTCCTCCGCATCACGTGGGGGCCGTCTCACGAAGGAGTAATCCCATGCGATCCACCAAGCGTTCCGCCCTCGCCGCATTCGCCCTGCTGGGCACCGCCGCCCTCGGCCTCACCGCCTGCTCGAGCGGAAGCGGCTCGACCACCGCCGCCAGCGACGCGGCGACCGAGATGTCGACCCCGATGGCCACCTCGTCGGCCTCCGCCTCCTCGACCCCCATGGCGACCATGGACCCGGCCGCGAACCTCGTCGGCCCCGGCTGTGCCGCCTACGCCGAGCAGGTCCCGGACGGCGCCGGCTCGGTCGAGGGCATGTCGCTCGACCCCGTTGCGACCGCCGCGTCGAACAACCCGCTGCTCACCACCCTGACCGCTGCGATCTCCGGTGGCCTCAACCCCGACGTCAACCTCGTCGACACGCTGAACAGCGGCGAGTTCACCGTCTTCGCCCCGGTCGACGACGCGTTCGCCAAGCTCGACGCCGCGACCGTCGACTCCCTCAAGACCCCCGAGGGCGCCGCCACGCTGTCCTCGATCCTGACCTACCACGTCGTCCCCGGCCAGATCGCCCCTGACGCGATCGCCGGCGACCACGCCACTGTCCAGGGTGGCAACCTCACCGTCACCGGTTCCGGCGACGACCTGAAGGTCAACGACGCGTCCGTCATCTGCGGTGGCGTCCAGACCGCCAACGCGACCGTCTACCTCATCGACACCGTGCTGACCCCCCCGGCCAGCTAATTCCCCTCACCGGCTCCGGCCGGTGAACACGCCGAAGGGCGGGCACCGCGAGGTGTCCGCCCTTCGGCGTTCGTGCGTGCAGAAGCCCTCCGCGAAGCCGGACACTGCAGAGTCGTCCGGCACAGAGTCGTCCAGCACAGAGCCGCGCAACGCAGAGCTGTCCGAACGGGAAGCCGCACAGCGAGGAGCCCTGCGCAGCGCGGAGTCGGAGGGTCACCACGACCCGGCACTCGCCGTCACTCCGCACCACAGCACTCACCACGAACGACACGAGGCGCGGACCCCGATGCAGGGGATCCGCGCCTCGTCGTCGTGCGGTCGGCGGCTACTCGGCCGGGGCGCTGATCTCGCGCAGGACGCGGTCGCCGGGGCGGGCCTCGATCATCTCGGCCTCGATCTCGGCCCGGTCGAGCAGCTCCTCCATGCGGCGGCGACGGTTGCGCGTGATGAGCGTCACGACCGTGCCCGTCTTGCCCGCGCGGCCGGTGCGGCCGGAGCGGTGGAGGTACGTCTTGTACTCGTCGGGAGCGTCGGCCTGAATCACCAGGTCGATGTCGTCGACGTGGATGCCGCGCGCGGCCACGTCCGTCGCGACCAGCACGTCCACGCGTCCGCTGGTGAGCAGTGCGAGGTTGCGGGTGCGGCGCGACTGGTTGAGGTCGCCGTGGAGGCTCGTCGCGGGGATGTCCGCGTGGTCGAGCTGCTCCGCGAGCTGCTCCGCGAACGCGCGGGTCCGGGCGAAGATCAGCGTCTTGCCCTGGCGGGCGGCGAGCTGCTCGATGATCTCGGCCTTGTCGCGGTGCTCGATCAGGAGCACGCGGTGGTCGATGGTCGAGGACGCCTGGTCCTCGCCGGCGACCTCGTGGACGCTCGGCTCGACCAGGAACTCGTCCACGAGCGTCGCGACGCCCTTGTCGAGCGTGGCCGAGAACAGCAGCCGCTGGCCGCCGTCGGCGGTCTGGCGGAGGATGCGCTGCACGGGCTCGAGGAAGCCGAGGTCGCACATGTGGTCGGCCTCGTCGAGCACCGTGATGGTGATGTTCGAAAGGTCGAGGCGGCCCTGCTCGACGAGGTCCTCGAGGCGGCCCGGCGTCGCGATGACGATGTCGACTCCGCGCTGGAGGGCTCCGACCTGCTTGTACTGGGGGACGCCGCCGTAGATGGTCGTCGTGAACAGGCCGACGGAGCGGGCGATCGGCTGGATGGTCCGGTCGATCTGCATGGCGAGCTCGCGGGTCGGCGCGAGGATGAGCGCCCGCGGAGCGCGGCCCGGCTTGCGGCCCTTCGCTCCGTTGTTCTCCATCAGCCGCTCGACGACGGGGGCGCCGAAGGCGATGGTCTTGCCGGAGCCGGTCTTGCCGCGTCCGAGGACGTCCTTGCCGGCGAGCACCTCGGGGATGGTCGCGGCCTGGATCGGGAACGGCGCGGCCGCTCCGAGCTCGGTCAGCATCCGGACGATGTTCCCTCCCAGGCCGAGGTCGCCGAAGGTGACGCCCTCGACGTCGACGGCGAGCGTGGCCGTCGCCTCGAGGCGCTCGAGCACGACGTCGTCGGCCTGGTGCGGCGCACGGGCGTCGCGGCTGGGGTAGAAGTCCGAGCCGGAGTCGCGGCGCGAGGGCCGGGAGTCGCGGTCGAGCGAGCGGGTCGGGCGGTCGCCGCGGTCGTGGCCGCGCGAGGGACGCGCGTCCCGGTCGAAGGAGCGAGCCGGACGGTCGCTGCGGTCGAACGAGCGGGCGGGACGCTCGGTGCGGTCGTAGCCGCGCGAGGGGCGCTCGTCGCGGTCGCCGGTGCGGGCCGGACGGTCGTCGCGTCCGTAGGAGCGGGCCGGACGATCGTCGCGTCCGTAGGAGCGGGCCGGACGATCGTCGCGGTCGTTCGAGCGGGCCGGACGCGCATCGCGGTCGAAGGAACGGGCCGGGCGGTCGCTCCGGTCGAAGGAACGCGCAGGACGGTCGTCGCGCCCGTGGGAACGGGCCGGACGATCGTCGCGATCGTTCGAGCGGGCCGGACGCGCGTCACGGTCGAAGGAACGGGCCGGGCGGTCGCTCCGGTCGAAGGAACGCGCAGGACGCTCATCGCGCCCGTAGGAACGCGCCGGACGATCGTCGCGATCGTTCGAGCGGGCCGGACGCGCATCGCGGTCGAAGGAACGGGCCGGACGGTCACTGCGATCGAAGGAACGCGCAGGACGCTCATCGCGATCGTTCGAGCGGGCCGGGCGTGCGTCGCGGTCGTACCCGCGGGCCGGACGCTCGTCACGGTCGTTCGAGCGGGCCGGACGCGCGTCGCGGTCGTAGCCGCGCGAGGGCCGCTCGTCGCGGTCGTACCCGCGGGCGGGCCGATCGGCGCGCTCGGTGGCTCGCTCGGCGCGCTCGTCGGCGTTCCAGCGCGCCTTCTTGGGGGCGTTCTCGTCGACGGCGCGGAAGCCGCGGTGGCCCTCGCTGCGCGAGCCCGGCTTGGCGCCGGGGAAGCGGGAGCGGCCGCCGAGCTGGGACTTGCCGCTCGAGGCGCCGAAGCGGTTGGGCTCGAAGTTCTTGGCCGGACGTCCGCCGGCGGGCTTCTTGTTCTTGGGCATGGCAGTTCTTCCTGGGTTCAGGTCGTGCGCGAGGAGGCGACGCCGGAGGAGCCCCGTCTTGAGGGGCGTCCGTGCGCTGGACTGCTGCGGGGCAGCAGGGGGAGAACCCGGGCGAGTCATTGACCGGGGCCGATTCACACATGTGATTCGTCTCACGACGACTGTCGGAGACTCGGCCCGCTTGACTAACAAACCCATCCGCACGCGAACGCACGGTGTCAAGAGCCGACCGCGTGAGTCTACACGCGGCCCCGGAGCCTGGCTAGGGCGGGGAGACGTGCGGCCAGGAGCCGCTCAGGTCGGGGGCCGCGAAGGCCGGGAGCCGCGAAGCCCGGGAGCCGCGCACCTCCGCAACCGGTCCCCCGAGGAGTCGCCCCGCATACAGCCCCCCCCCCCCCCCCCCCCCCCCCCCCCCCACCCCCCCCCCCCACCACCCC